>JAYVAZ010000055.1:0-4169 GCA_043750675.1 Pseudobdellovibrionaceae bacterium
GTTAACAATATGTTGAGTTCTTCGATGATAAAGAATTGATGAAAAAATAATTTTCTTAACTAGGTTTTCTTTTTTCAAAGCCAAAACTTGTTTAACGGCTTCAGAGATCGACTTAAATGAATACGACCGGCAGTCGTTCCAGATCGAGTCGGCCCAGTAAATGGTATGGTTTTCGGGGTTTTCAATAACTGCCATTGTGTCGGTCTGTTTGATGATCTTAATTTTTCTATAATCCAGCTCCTCAGCCAAATATTCGCTGGTTAAACTAGATTTAAAAAGAACTTGAGTAGTGGGATTTATTTGCATCAATTTATTGTCTGAAATTGTAATTTTCTTGTCAAAATCTTATAGGGCTGATATTTGACCCTATCTTCAAATAAAGGAATGGAATATGTCTTTTGCATCAGAATTTAAAGAGTTTGCCATTAAAGGGAATGCCGTTGATTTGGCGGTAGGTCTGATCATAGGTGCCGAATTCGGAAAAATCGTAAATTCGCTGGTAAATGATGTCATTATGCCTCCGATTGGTCTTTTAATTGGAAATGTGGACTTTAAGAATCTTTTTGTAACCTTAAAACAAGGCGCGGTAATACCGCCTCCTTACGCTACTTTGGTGGATGCACAAAAAGCCGGAGCAGTAACAATCAATGTCGGACTTTTTGTCACTTCGATAATTAGTTTTGTAATCGTAGCTATTGCCGTATTTATGTTAGTGAAAGCATTGAATCGCCTTAAACCGGCTGCACCAGTAGTTAAGTAAAGGAATTTTTTATGATGAAATACGTTCAGTCTGTTATCGTAATTTGCGTTTTAATTAGTATCGTTGCAATAGTTGTTAATTTCTACGGCTACATTTTTTCTCGCAATGTACAGGGTGTGGTTGAAAACATCGAAAAGGTTCAATTAAATGTTGCTTTGATGCAAACCACTGGGGGAACTGGCGAAATCAGCCCACAAATGTATTCTTATTCGGTCGGAATCAAAGAAAAATCCGGAGAGATCGTTACGGCATCCGCGGAAGACCGTCAGTGGGGAGTTCCGGTAAAAGGCCAATGCGTACTTGCGAAATATTATCCTTACCCTCCTTGGGAATTAAACAAGGCTGGCACCTATCACAATGCTCGTTTGCTTAGATTATGGGAATGTGGCAGCGAAGCGGCCAAAGAAATTAACTAAGTTTTTATCTTTTGTGCTTTCATCATTTTAGCGGCCAAAGTGTAGCCGCCGTTGCTTCCATCGACGAAATGAATATGGTTATCTTTAAGACTTTGTACATAACAGGTCATCAAGGTCTCATCAGAAAAGTGAATTCCGTAAAAAATCTTTCCCTGCTGCAATAAATTGAGGAGATAATTTTCAATTTGTATTTTCTGCGTAGTCGTCAAATCTAAAATCATTCGAAGTGTGTCATCAAATTTAATATGGTCCGTGTGGTAACTCATCTGCTGCAGATATCGAAAGATACTGGATTTTTTATCTTTGCGTTGTTTCGAAATCATCTGTGCAAATACCAACGTCAACAAAGTTACTTTGATTCTTTCATAGAAATAACGAATCGGATTCAAAAATTTCAATTTCAATTCCGTTACCAGATGCCTGGGTGGCCAATCCCAGTCCAGATTAGCAAGCCCTATCGGATTCGTTTCGGGTGCAACTTCATGAATGTAATTTAAAATTCCCGCGTATACTTCCAAGGGACTTTCGACTTGATCTTGCACTTGGACTATCAAAGTCATTATTGTGTCTTTACTTTTTTTGACCGGATTCCAGCGACACTCTAAACCATCAAAACTTCCGGTTGCAGTAGAAGACTCAGGCAACAAAAACTGACTTGATTCTTTGATCATCTTTTCGGCCAGAGTCAGCGCTCCGCCCTTGATCAAAGCAATGTGACTGGTATCCTTCAGCGACAGCTTACTGACCATCAGTTGCTTATTTTTAGAATACAGTTCCTTTACCGCGACAATTCCTACTCGTAGATCAAATCCAAATTGCTTTTTGGCAACCATCTGAGTATGGGAGAGAGCGACCTTAACCCTTTCAATAAAATCAGGTGGGACCAACATAGTGGCACCGTCGCCCCCGAAAACATAGGGAAAATCAGTTTGTTGGAAAACGTTTTTACAGGCAACAATGCAGGAAACGCCAATGACATTAACTTCTTTGTATTTTCCACTATTTATTGCAGCCGTAGACCCTTTAAGGTCGGTAATAACGATAAACCAATCATCAGGGCAATCCACATAATATCTTGTTTCGGTCAGCAAAAGGGGGTCTTTGATCGGAGTGATTTTTTCGTAGAAATTGGCATTTATGATGTCGTTCATGTCCTAAAAGTGTAACGGTATTGGTGGAATTTGAACATATTTTATTGGGCTGATGAATGCGCGCTGCATTTACCATTGGGCCGGAGCAATTTTTTGAATATCTTAGGTTATGAATAAAAAAAATATTTTCTCTGCAATGTTCGCTTTATCGCTTTCCTTTTTTAGTCTGAATGCGTTTTCAGGCGCTTCTGCTGACGTCCAATTTAAAGCCGAAGGTGACATCTATAATTTGGAATTAAAAGATATCAATTTGAAACCGATTTCGATGTCCAGTTTCAAAGGAAAAGTTTTGCTGATTGTTAATACGGCCAGCAAATGTGGTTTTACGCCGCAGTTTAAGGATCTTCAAGATTTGCAGGCAAGTTATGGAGAAAAGGGTTTGCAAGTTTTAGCGTTCCCTTCTAACGATTTCAAACAAGATCAGGGAAGTAACGAAGACATCAAACACTTTTCTGAAGAAAAGTACGGAGTCCAATTTCCTATTTTTGATAAAGGACATGTTGCAGGTGATGAAACGCAGCCCCTATTTGTTATTCTGAAAAAACAGTCGGGATCATTTCCTGAAGAAGTAATGTGGAACTTCGAAAAGTTTTTAGTGAATAAAAAAGGTAAGGTTGTAGCGCGCTATCGATCAATGACAAAACCATCCAGTAAAGATGTGGTAGCCAAAATTGAAGAACTACTAAAAGAGAAATAAAATGAAAGTCCTTTCAACTAATGTCGGAAAACCGCGCGAATTTAAATATAAGGGTAAAACGACTACCTCTTCATTTTTTAGAGTTCCGCAAATGGACGGAATCGAAGTAAAATTTCGTCAAGTAGTCGGCGACGACTTCGCTGGAAAAAATATTCATGGAACCAAAGAATCGGTTGTGTATGCCTATTCACGTAACGCGCAAGAAAAACTGGAAAAGATTTTTCAAAATCAGATTCCGTTTGGTCATTTCGGAGAAAATCTGACGGTGGATGAATTGTTCGAAAAAAAATTTCAAGTTGGGAATGTATACTCGATTGGAACCGCCGAACTTAAGGCCCGAAGTCCTAGATATCCGTGCAATCGTTTTAATTTTTGTTTTCAAGGTGATCAGTATCAAAAACTTTTTGAAGAGTTTAAAAGGCCGGGAGTCTTTTTTGAAGTCATTAAAGAGGGATTTATCAAACCTGGCGACTCGTTTAAATTAATTACTAAGGGCAAGTCGGCTTTTACTGTTTTAGATCAATATAATTTTATGTATTTGTTACGAAACGATCCGGCTAAACTTAATTTACAGGTTTTAACTGCGGTAAGTAGCGACCCAGAAATGCCGGCGCTTTTTAAAAAGGCATTTAAAGCTCGTTTTACCGAGCTTAGCAAATAATTCTACAAGCAATACCGTTTCACTGCTATTTTTTAGTTTTATTTGCGTCTTTGTCCTTTGTATATTTCACGAGAATTCTAGTTCCCTTTGCTGGGATATCGCTTAATTCTAAGTCATTACCAACAACCTTCCAGGTAATTTCTGGTTGCGCTGGTATTAGAACCACTTCTATTGAAGCATCTTTTTTTGGTATTTTAGAAAGTTTCAAATGTTTCGCAATCCTTTGAACTTTTTTACCAATCTTGGCAAGAGATTTTGAATAGTCAGGATCACAGATGCTGACGGAAATGCCGCCCGTAAGGTCCACTAGTCGTTGAATGCTAATTCCAAATCTTCCACCTTGTACATCTGTGCTCATACAGTTTTGATCATTTGGTCGATAAATAATTCCATAATTAGTGTATCGTTTTTCGGGAAATACCTCTCCAACAAAATGGATCAGTTTTTCCGGGGTAATCAAATCAGAAAGTGCAGGACTGTCCTC
>JAYVAZ010000056.1:0-4307 GCA_043750675.1 Pseudobdellovibrionaceae bacterium
AAAGGTTAGCTTTGATCCTGTTGACCCAAAATTATTCGAAGCTTCCAGTTCGAATCCGTTGTATGCGGATGGGAAAATGGGCGAAAGTATTAATCTGCCAGAACTGAAACTGTTCTTTGTGATTGATAACTCATTTACAATGAGCAGCTCAAACATCAAATTAAGTGACGCCTTCAATAATCTTTTCAATGGATCTAATGCCAGCAATCTGGCTTTGTTTAACACCGAAATTACTATATTAAGTACAGCGCAAAACCTAAGTGGTTCGGCTTCCGTGGATCGAAGAAATCCACTAGTTTCAGAACTTTTGAATCACAATTATGCCGGTTTACAAATGCGTACGCCAAATGACTTAAATCAGCAAGAGCGCCAAACAACGGTTACCGGCGTGATTCCCGGCGACTTAGTAGGATATGAATTAAATCAAAAATCCAATGCTTTCAGCGGAAAAGATATTCTGTTTTCTCCGGCAAGTGTTGTGGGTTTAAAAGCGAATGCGGATGGTACGGTTCAGTTTGAATCTTCAATCAGAAAACCACAAAACGCATCAATCGACACCTTAATCAATGAATTCAAAACAAGAATGGATATATTAAATCCGAATCGCAATCATATCACCGATGGCGATGTCTACGGTCCGGCCATGTCCAACGAATCTGGACTGTGCGCCATGGCTCGCCTAATGAAAGACAATTCAAAATTCATGAAAGCCAGCGACATCGTTTCTTTCATTTTAGTCAGCGACGAAGACGACGTCTACAATGCGGGTGCAAATTGTTTGGACTCTTTTAAACAAGTTCCTAAATCAGGAACCTTCGTTAGTGGTAGTTGTAACTACACCGATACGACTATAAATTATAAATTTAATAAAACTAAAGTGAAATATAGTTACACCGTGCCGGCGACAACAGGAACACCACCGACTCCGGCAAAATGTACTATTAGCAAAGAAAATGGCTTTGAAATCAGTTATAATATCGCTTGGGAAGATACGGTCAATAGCACGACATATACTTATTCCACTCCCCTTTCTTATTACGTAGAAGTTCATTATACTCAGGATAATATTCCAAAAGTTCGTTATGACGGTCCGACTTCAACCACAGTTGCTGTTAATTTAACAAATAACTGTAACCAGGCGACGATTTCCCAAATTGGAGGTCTTCCTTCTAATATCGCCTACGATGCCGCTCACCAGCCTGTTTGTGGAACCACGACAACTACGCCGCATCCGACTACTACTCATCCAGAACGAACGGTGGCTAATGGTTTAAGTTCAAAGCCCTTGTTTAATAATAAAGCGACTCTACTAACTGATAGCGCTTTGGCGGCGAACGGCCTTACCGCTGATACCGTCGCCTATAACTGCAATGACGCCTGTCTTACCAAATTAAAAGCTATGATTCGTGCTAAGGATTCCCGTTTTACTGGTCATCCCGAATATTATTTTTCCGGAGAATTTAAAATCTTGAAATATTACTTCGATGATGGGGCCGCAGTTAAAATTCAAGACAACGTTACCGTCTCTTCGCAAGCCGCATGTGATTCTTATAAAACCAACGCAATGGCTTCGGGCTTAAAAATCAGCGAAGACTTTACCGCCGGCACATCCGGGACCTCAGGAACAAGCGCATCAACTTCCAATTCCGATTACACGGTTGACGAGGTGATTTCTAGTTGCAACACTTTATGTTCCGATACTTTCTTCTGCAAAGATAAACCGGCCGGAACTACTGTATCGCAAGCACTTGCTTCCATTACCGGTAAACCTGGTTTTGCTTGTACCGGTTATGAAACTGTGGACAGCGGATTCGTTAATTTCAAATCAGGTGGCGGCGGCTTTGACGGCGCTTATACCTGTGATACTCAATGTAAAGACACTAACATTTGCCCTACTTCCGGAACCATCACGGTCAAAGACTACGTGACTCAGCAAAAATTGCTAGAAAAGAAAGTAGTCACTGGTTGTGAGGCTCCGAAAACTCCAGGTTCTACGGCCTTTGCAAATGAACCTAGCACCTACAAATGTCCACGCGGTACAATTGCTTACATTAACCAAAATCAGATTTTGCCTCAGGAAGCCCAATCCTTTATTTCTGGAACCAAAGAAAACGGAACCGTGGATAAAGACTTGATCAGTTTCATCGCCGGAAAAACGGAAGAAGTGTTTGGCGACAACAAACCGTTCTTTAACTTCTTTGTAATGACACACGATGATGCCACCAACGGACTCCTTAGAGAACAACAGACCGAAGGCGTTAACTACGTGAAGCTAGCTGACCTGATGCGCACCAAAGGCGCTAAATCGGGAGTGACTTCCATTTTGGCTACTAACTATGGCGATTCGTTAAAAGATCTCAGTGAAATTATACGCATTAAAGTCGGTCGTTCGATTTTCTTTCCGCAAGTGGAAACTTGGCACATGATTCGAAAAGTTTGGGTTAATAACTATCAGATGCAGCAGGGTAAAGACTGGACAGCATCGGGTGGAACCGTGAACTTTAAAGACGGTGTGAGGGTAGAAAGATTAGATAAAGTAACTATTCAATTTTATTAAGCTCGCAATTTTATTAAAACAAATTCACTCGTAATAACGGGGAACCTTTAAAAGAGGACTTGAAAAAGTCCTCTTTTATTTTTAGTATCCTCGTATGAAAAAATTAAACCTCATCTATACCGCCCTTGTTTTAACAACCCCTTTTTTAGCGCAGGCACAGGCTGATACCGCCACCAAACAAGCGAACCTTGATTTTGCCACGGAGTTTATTTTAAAGCCCAACCAAGAGGTTTTATTCCAATTAACGGCCCCGCCAGAACATCACTTTAACTTGGAAGCGCCCAATAAAGTAGCCGTGACCAAAGGAAGCACTTCAACCGAAGTGAGTCTGGAAAAAAAAGCGACTAAATTTTTCGGTTCATTAAACAACGTAGATAAAAAAGATTCCTTGAAAGCCACTCTTTACGTTTGCGACGATAAAAATACATACTGTGTCCCTAAAACCAAAGAAATTTCTTTGGTTGCGGCATTTCAAGCCCCGAAGCTTAAAGGTAAAATTAAAACTCCGACCTTGGATACCACTCCTGACAAGTCCACTTTAGATATTATTAAAAAACAAAGTAACGAAAGCCTAAATGCGGAAAACGATAAAGACTGGATCGTAGACAATGTCGAAAAAGCATTTAAAATAGCTAAAACAAAAAACCGACCGCTGTTTATCGATTTTTACGGAATTTGGTGCCCACCGTGTAATGTGATGGATGAAACCTTTTTCAAAACTGAAAAATTTAATCCGTACAAGAATAAATTCGTGTTTTTAAAATTAGACGTCGACAAAAGCACTTCCTGGGATCTCAAGCAAAAATACAAAGTAAAGGGTTATCCTACCTATATTCTGGCGACACCGACTGGTGAGGAAATCCACCGCGTTGTTGGATCCAGTAACGTGGCGGCATTTGCATCGCAAATCGATCTGGCCCTAAAATATAAACACCAAAGTTTAGAAAAACGAATCGCTATTGCGCCATCAAAATCGAAGGATCGTGCCTTCTTGCAGGACATTGCCTTGAATTTGTATAACTTGGACAGGTATACCGAAGCCAACGAGTATTTTATTAAGGCTTTTTCACTTTCCAAAAAAGATGCTGCAAAATTAGAATGTAAAGCATTTAAGGCCGCACAATTCGCCAAACTAAAATCATTTCCTGAAGACCAAAAGAAAGAAAAATTAAATTTCTTGGCAATCCAGTTGGGTTCAGCACCAACATGCACCGAAAGTTTTGAGATCTCCGAGGCTGCGCAAGAACTAACTGAAGACGTCAACGACAAAGCCTTAACTGATAAAGTCATTGCCGACAGTATCCGCATTGGCGAAAAATTATTAGAAAACGAAAATCTACTTTTAGGTGGTGAATATACTTTGGGTGACGTCAACATCACCTTAGCCGAACTATACGGGAAAGCCGGACAGTTGGAAAAATCGAAAATATTTTATCAAAAATCTGCCGACATGTACGATAAAGAGATTAAAGATGGCCGCGTTTCCGCCGATAAAGAACGCGGAGTAAATCTTTCTAAGGCTTTTGCCTTAACTAAAGTAGGCCGGTTCAGTGACGCCGAACAAATCTACTTAACTTTAATTAACACTTATCCAAACGAATTTACCTATTACAACTCCTATGGTGGTGCCTTAAAAGAGAATGGCAAAACCGATGCAGCCATTGTCCAATATAAAAAGTCTTTAGATTATGCCTATGGAGACAACAAACTCCGAGTTGCTGCTTCGTTAGCAAAACTTCTTATCGACGCA
>JAYVAZ010000057.1:0-5924 GCA_043750675.1 Pseudobdellovibrionaceae bacterium
TTAATTGGACACCGGGCGGTTGGAAAAACTTCTTTACTGTGGCGACTACAAAAGTACTTCAAGGAAAATAAAAACTTAATGTGTTTTGATTTGGATCAAGAGATCGTAAATCAAGAAGATATGACCATCACCGAACTCATTCAAAGAAAAGGTGAAGATTATTTCCGACAAGTGGAGATTAAAAAGTATAAAGAATTATCTGAAAAGTTTAGCGATTTCATTATTTCCTTAGGCGCAGGGTTTGATCTTTCTGCAACTGACCCCAATCACAAATGCCTTTGGGTAAGAAGGGCATCCGATTTAACCGCAAAGATTTTGTTAGATCGACCTCGGTTAGACCCACAGAAAAATATCGAATCCGAATATCTGGAACGTGCAAAACAGCGCGATGTCCATTATTTTTTGAAGTCACATTGGATTTATGACATGCCAGAAGGTATTCAGGATTTTAATGAAATCGAAAAAAATATTCTTCGACAGGAATTTCGTATCGTAGATGCGATACTAACAGCGAATCCAAAAATTCTGGATAAGTTAGTTAACGTGAATCCAGTTCAAGTAATAGAACTTCGGGATGACTTATTAAGTCCACAACAGGCCGAAGGGTTGACCACGCAATTACAAAAGAATCGTTTTTTGTTTTCATTTCGATCACCTCAGTTTAATCCCGGTTTTATTCCGTTTTTAAGGACATCAAAAAACATGCGCTGTGATTATCCTTTAGAGTTTGAAGGAAATCCAAACTATCCCAAAGTAGCCAAAGATAATTCCAATATCATTTCGGTTCATCACGTTGCCAGAGATATTCCTACCACCGTTAAAAAATTAGAAGAAATCGGCGGCGATAAATTTTTAAAACTGGCAATTCCTACCGGTAGTTTTCAGCATCTTTTTGAATTATATAAATGGCAGCAGCAAAGTCCCAAACGTAGAAGCTATCTGCCGATGTCGAACACGGCTAAGTGGGCCTGGTTTCGCCTTTTCATGAAAGGCAAACAACCCATTAATTTTTTACGTTGGGGAACCGCTTCGGCAACGGATCAACCAACCTTGTTTGAATGGCTTAACCACCCAAAAGAAGCTAAATTCTTTGCTGCCGTTCTAGGTAGAAATGTGGATCTTAGTTGGAGTCCGTTAGAACATAATTCTTTTTTCAAAGAAAAAAATATTCCGTTTTATCGTATTAATATTGATGATGAAGAGTTCCCGAAGGCGCTGCCGTTGTTGGCCGAAATGGGTTTACGTTGGGCCGCGGTTACGGCACCGTTCAAAGAGAAAGCTTTTCAATTCTGTACCAGAACTTCGACTGTAGCCAGTCAGTTGAAATCCGTTAACACCCTCTATTTTGATGATAGTAAAAAACTTCTATTTGGAGACAATACTGATATTATGGGTTTTCGCCGCGCCATTGAAGACATTGATATCAAAGATGAAGTTGTTTTGTGGGGTGGGGGCGGTACTAGAAATGTAATTAGGTCGGTTATCCCACATGTCGTAGAGTTTTCTGCCCGTACCGGAGAACCAAGGGTACCCATTAAAGGACCGCTAAATCCTCGAATTTTGATCTGGGCCGGCGGTAATAAAAGCACTTTTCCTCCGCCTGGCTGGCATCCCGAAATTGTTGTCGATTTAAATTATACCGAAGATTCCCTTGCAAAAATTTATGCCTACAATGTAAAAGCTAAATATCGATCTGGCGTAAATATGTTTAAGGCCCAGGCCCTGGAACAAAGAATTTTTTGGAGTCAATTTCTGTGAGTGCAAATAGCTTTGGTCATCTTTTTAAAATTCACTCTTTTGGCGAAAGCCATGGCACTGCTTTTGGCGTAGTTATCGAGGGAGTTCCCAGCGGTATCGATTTCGATTTTGAACTCCTGACTAAAGAATTAGAACGTCGCCGGCCCTATTTTAGTTCGGAAATAGTTTCGCAGCGAAAAGAAGAAGACATTCCGGAAGTATTAAGTGGTGTTTTTGAAGGTAAAACTTTGGGAACCCCGATCTGTATTACAACTAAAAACCTAGATGCTCGTTCGCAGGATTATTCAGCGATTAAAACTTCGCCTCGAGCTGGGCATGCCGATGATGTTTGGAAAGAAAAGTTTTCCCATGTTGATCATCGTGGGGGCGGCAGATCTTCAGGGCGTGAAACCGTTGCACGAGTAATGGGCGGTGCCGTAGCCAAAATGTTTTTACAAAAAAATTCGGTCGGATATGTTTCAAAAGCCTGTATTTATTCCGTGGGAGATTTTACTTTAACTGATAAAGAACTTTCCGGTTTTATAAACTCGGATTTAACTGCTGATATTTACCAAAGCCGATTTCCTTCCGACCGCGACGCCCAGTTGTTTGATTATTTAAAAAAATTGCAGGCAGATGGCGATAGCATTGGCGGCACGTTGGTATTAAATTTAAAATTGCCACAGAAGTCCTTGGGACAGCCGGTATTTCATAAATTGAAGGCTGATTTGGCGGCAGCGATGATGAGTATAGGAGCCACCTGTGGAATCGAGTTTGGTCAGGCAGTCAAAAACCTGAAGCAGACGGGAATGCAGTTTCACTCTAATAATCTAAATTACGGTGGAATTCGCGGCGGAATTTCGACCAGCGAAGATTTGACTGTTTACATTCATTTCAAACCGACTTCATCGATTTTAGATGTGGCTAAAAAGGGTCGTCATGATCCCTGTATTTTGATTCGGGCGATTCCTGTGGTAGAGGCGATGGCGCATTTGGTGATTGCGGATCATACCCTGTGGCAACGCCTCGATAATATAAACGCACCTGAGGTGCGATAATCTTTAGGTACCAGGTCCTTTTATTTACATCGCTTCTTACAAATCTGGCGATGATCGCATACCTTACCCTATTCCTTTCATTAAAAAACAAGGTTTCCCATGGCGGATTTAAGATCCTAAGAATTCAAAAAGATTACAGCCACCATGGGAATGTCCGATTTTTTGAAGGAAAGAAGATGGTAAGTTAGGCTGATAAAATAGGTTTTAGGAACGATGTAAATAAAAGGACCTGGTACCTAAAAAAAGGAAATGCATAGCGACACCACCAGGTGGTGCTGCACCTCGCCGCTTTAACTTTGGCGGCCGGCTCTCGCAGCTAAAGAAAGCGGCGGAAAATCCAGATCGGCCCAATTAGAAACATGCGGATTTCCTCTAAGAACCTTGGTTTACTGCCTTCAATTCGGTGACCGATTCCTAATAGAATCCATCCGATTGCTAATAGAAAAAGCCATAACCAAATAGAATCCAACATGATATTTCTTTGTACAGTTACTAACGCTAAAAACAAGGCAATCCAAACCAAAGCGGTTCGAACGCTTTTAAAAGAAATATAATAAAATAAAATCGCCAGACCCACGATGTATTCGACCGGCATTGGACTAGGTAATTTTGAAAGAAGACCTATCGCTCCTAAAATAATCAGCGGAATCCCTAGATTATGAAGAAGAATATTTTGATTGTTTAAATGGCCTTCGCCATATTGGACCAGCAATTTTTTCAACATTGGATCTTGGATAGTTTTTGTCATGAAGATATTAGATCAGATCTTTGAATTTTGAGCAATCCATTGATCTAGGCAATTGAAGGCTAATTCTTTTTCCAAATCATTAAAAGGTTCGTGGTAAACATTAGGAAAAGTTTGGATCACCTTTTTAAATCCATCAAACATCTTAACTTGCGAAAAAAATTCGTAACTAGATTTATAATCAACGATTCCATCAGCTAACGAAGACATTACCATTAAATTGTAATGCATAGGGCCTTCGGTCTTCAAAATTTGCGCCATCATTTTGCTGGTTTTTACAAACCATCTAGGCGTTACAATGCCGTGATTTAAATTATTTTCCACATAGTAACTTTGAACCCGTTTATCTTTGGAAACCAAATTAGGATCTAAATCATTTTTCAAGGCCAGATGTCCCAGGATAGGTTCTACTAATAGGGCGAAGTATTTTTTAATAACAGGAACCGGCATACTTAGTCGAAGCAATGGCGATGAAACCGAAGCAGCACGAATAACTAAATTAGGATTTCGGAACAACATTCTTAGACTGACTAATCCACCTAAACTATGTCCGTGCCAAAAAACTTCAATTTGTGGAATTTTTGATTTTACCATTTGAGTAACAGGAATATAGGCGCTTTCTACCCCATCAACGTACTGATCAAAACTACTAATATAACCCCTTTTTCCACCAGATTTTCCATGTCCGAACAGATCCGGGCAGGCAATGACGTCAATATGTTCAGAAAGGTAAAACGGAAAATGTTCATATCGATCACTTTGTTCACCAAATCCGTGTACAGCAAAAAGAATTCTACCTTTACCGAAATTTTTTTTATGGTAAATGCGGACATAGGTTTCGGTTTTAGGAACAAATAAAGAGGTCTCAATCCAATCATTGGGAATTTTAGGAAACAATGGTGATGCAGACAAATGACCTCCGGTGAAACTCAGTTTTGTCGAACCTACGATGGGCGATACCCATTGTTAGGCTTTTCCTATTCTAGGGAAGCGTTAAAAAAATCTTCTGATTCTTTTGAAAATTGGTAACCATAATGTTTCCTAAATAAGGATTGTGCTAGATGGGAAGACTTTACTGTCCATTTTTCTACGTTCACCGTAATTGCAGCGATGGCCAGATTACTGTCTTCATTGGTTGCATAACCAACGAACCAATCTACTTTTCCTTTTGGATAGTCACCAGTTAGAGATCCGGTTTTTCCGCCTAATTCTATTTGACGGAATTTTCTATCCTTTAATAGGGATCGAAACGATTTTCTAGAGGTGCCACCGGTAATAGTTGCTTCCATTAAGGTTTGAAGTCTGGCTGAAGATTCAGGACTCATAGTGATACTGGCAATCATGGGTTCGGCTTTGAACAAAAGGTTTCCTTCTTCATCCATGGCTTTTTCAATAAGATAAGGAACAGGCATCTGCCCTTTTTGAACAACCGAAGCCGCTATCATTGCGCCCTGGATGGGACTCATTTGTGTGATTTTGTTAAATCCACTGGCGATCGCAGCCAATTCAAAGTTTTTTTCATCAGGAATCTGAGTGGTACCTGTTTCAAACGCAATATCTGAATTCACGTTCAAATTAAAACCATATCGGTGCGAATATTCAATGAGGTCCGAAGGCTGCATGTTTTCCAAGACCATTCGGCCAAAAACTGTATTGATGGATCGTGCGAACGCCTCTTTTAAAGTCATCGATCGGGTCCAGCGATTGACCGCGCTGCTCATCACGTTCTTTTTATAAAGTGTGTGATTGCCGCCGTTAAACTGAATCGTTGAATTAGGCTGAAAGTGATATTTATCAATAGCCGCACTTGCAGTTACGATCTTAAAAATAGAAGCGGCCGGAAAAGTACCCAGCATCGCCAAATTATCCGGAAGTTTTTTTTGTCTTTGGTAACTGGCCAAAGTCAAAATTTGGCCGGTTTTAGCATTTAAAATAACCACCGAGCCATAATCAGGCTTATAAGACTTTAACAGCTTCTCGGCCTCCATTTGCAGTTCAGGATCTAAAGTGTACTGCAAAGACACTTTTTTGTTCTCGCCGTTTATTTGTAACTCTTTTAGCACCGGGAAGTTGTTTTTTAAAAAGTCAGGGCTTAACTGCGAAGAAAATATTTTTATAAATTTCTGTAGTTGTTCCCGGTTTCTAGATACGGTTTGATTTGCAATTTCAAACGGGCTTTCAGATACAAAATAGAAGAATAACGTGACCAATAGTAAGGCCAGCACTGAAAAAAGCGTTATCTTTAATTTTGAATTTATACCCATCCTTTCTATTGTGTTAAAAAAAATGATTTCGTAATCGTTGACCCTCAAGCCCTTTTTACTCATACCGGCATAGCCTCTGCCAATACGATGCCACGAAATTTTGCTGGTAGCGCCCTGGGC
>JAYVAZ010000058.1:0-3962 GCA_043750675.1 Pseudobdellovibrionaceae bacterium
TCTTTCGTGTAAGTTCTGTTCTTTTTTTGTTCCATTGTTAACCTCTGGTTTATGCCTTATACCACAGATTTCCGTGTCCACCAAACTGGGGCCAGATCATTTTCGCAAATACAACTGAAGACTGTTGAAAAGGAACTTTATGTTTAAATTTTATTCACTTGCTACCATTGGACTGATCACGTGCACGACTATCATGGTCATGGCCGCTCCTGGTATGAATTTAAACTGTCAAAAGCTTTCCAATGGGAAATCATACTGCGATGAAGAGTTCGTTGTATATGACGGATCTGAAGTCGCTTTTTTTGGCGAAGGAAATGCCGATCTCATTTTGCAAGAAGTTCAAAAATTTGGCCTGAAACCGATTTTATTAGATAATGGCAACGCCTTGGTTTCCATCGCATTCGTCAATTACAAATCCACTTCAATAGGCTCTTACAGGGAATTTATTTTGATGTATCTTGTTCAGAACAAGAATTTCTATTACCATTTTTCCGATGTTTCGGAATTTTTGAAGGCCAGCCCTAATCTGAATGCTAATCTTTCCGCGCCCAACTTCGGGTATTATATGAAAAAATTAATACTAGACGGCGAAGACCAATTTGCGGTCAATTCTGCTATCACCATCGGCAAAGAAGCTTTTGGATTTCCCAAAGAAAAAGGTTCGGTAAAAATCGATATCGATAACTTTAGTTTTGGGAAGAAATTGTCGGTCCAAAGCGCCGATCAAACGTTTGCCTTGGATATCGAAGCCGAGACTTATATAGGTAATTTTGCCAATGTTACTTTGCAGGATAAAATCTATCAGTTCTCCACTGGCCTAAATAAGTTGGTTACCTCCGAAGCTGAAAAAACTTTTCGAATTACCCGAGTAATGGGATTTGATTCCATCTCCAATCGCATCGCTTCTCAGGGAACCTTGGCTGGGGTAAATCTAGACTCATTTTATTTTACCAGATGGGTTTTTGTACCGCAGTTTTCATTCGTCTTTAAAAAAACGATAACTGCGCCAAAACCAACTTATTCCCCGCCAGACTGGTCGGGTCCTATGCTAGACTGATTGCACCTTTGCGGGCACAGTGATTACCTAAAAGTGTAAGTATTGAAAACGAAAATGATTAAATAGAGAATGCTGATGCAAAACACAGTGGATGTTTTACTTCTTGAACCTTATCTAACTAATACGTTTTTAAACTGCCAAGGATCCGAAGTATCAATGTCCTCTGGAAACATTCCCGGTCTGCCTTCTAACGGAGTCCAATTGGTGTAGTAACCATTTACTGGCCCTAAATAAGGGAGTTGAAATTCCAAACAACGTTGGAAATCCATTTCATCGGCTTCAACAATACCGCGGTTTGGATTTTCCAATGTCCAAGCCATACCTGCGATAACAGCCGAAGTAACTTGTAATCCGGTCGCATTTTGCATCGGAGCTAACTTGCGAGTTTCTTCTATCGTTAATTGCGATCCATACCAATAAGCATTTTTCGCATGACCGTATAAAAGAACTCCCAGTTCATCCAATCCTTCAGTTATTTCATTTTCATCAATAATACGATGTTCTGGCTGGCGAACACCATCACGACCGAAAAGTTCTTCCAAAGACAAAACCGCATCATTACAAGGATGGTAGGCATAGTGACAAGTTGGACGGTATTCTGCGTTTGCGCCAGAACCGACAGTAAAATAATCGGCAATGGAAATGGCTTCATTATGGGTTACCAACCGACCGTATTGGGGTCCTGGAGTCGGACACCATGATCTCACCCGTGTGTTAGCACCGGGCTGCTGAAGGTAAATGGCGGCCTGGCAGCCAGAATCGTGCTGTTTACCATTTGTAGGCATCCATTTTTCAAAAGTTCCCCAACCCAATTCTGCAGGCTGCATTCCTTCACTGACAAATCCTTCTACGGACCAAGTATTTACAAATTGATTTGCGGGCTTAATTTGTTTTGAGTCTTGGGTATCGCGTTCGGCGATATGAATTCCCTTTACTCCGGTTTTTTGCATTAACTTCGCCCACTCTTCACGAGTCTTCGGCACTGTAAATTTGATTTGTAATTCAGCCGCTAAATTAATTAGTGCCTGCTTCACGAACCAGGAAACCATTCCCGGGTTAGCACCGCAACAAGACACAGCGGTGATCCCACTAGAACTTGCCAACTTTTCTTCGCGCACGGTTTCGCGAAGTGCATAATTGGTTCGGGCCGCCGATGATTTTGTTCCATCGAAATAAAATCCCGCCCACGGTTCAACAACCGTATCAATATAAAAGGCCCCGATTTTACGACATAGCTTCATAACATCTAAAGAAGAAACATCCACCGATAAGTTTACGCAAAAACCTTTTCCGCCACCTTCAGTCAGAAGTGGAGTCAAAACTTCTTTATAGTTTTCCACTGTCAGACCCATATGCAAAAATTTTATTCCGCGCTGATCTAAAATTTTGCGATCCTTATCGCTGGGATCAATGACAACCATACGTTTACTGTCATATTTGAAATGTTTTTCAATTAGCGGCAAACACCCTTTGCCAATTGACCCAAAACCCACGATCACGATAGGGCCGGTTATTTCTCCGTAATTAATAGATTGTTTCATCATTAAACTCCTGTAACTTTTTGTTAGTAAAATTCATCTCTCATCTTTTTAAGTATTGTGGAAATCTTGCGGATTGATTCGGGCACGATAAAAATAGTATCGTCCCCTGCTATCGTTCCTAAGTGCCCAATACTCGTTCTTAATCCATCCAGATGTCGGGCCACCAAACTTGCCGAACCCGGAGTCGTGTGTAGCACTATCATACTTTCGTTCGCCTTGATATCAGTTACTAAACCTTCTAATGAATGGCTGACTCTTTGAAAATGAAGATGATCCTCCGGAAGGACATAAACCACTTCTTCTTCCGAATTTGTGGTCTTCACTGCCCCTATTCGACGCAGATCACGTGAAACCGTGCTTTGCGTGACTTCAAATTTCTTTAATTTAAGCGCTGCACAAAGTTCTTCCTGGGTACTGGCTTCGCCATCGCGAATCAGTTGCCGCAAAACCATTAATCGTTCTTGCGTTTCATTTTTTGAATCAACTTGCGTAGACATGGATCACTTCCTTGATTACCGTTACTTTTTCGTATCGCAAAATCGTACCTAATGAGGTTTTAGAAAAGATCTGGCTGGATTGATTGGCATTTAAAACACGAACCTGTGTTACGCCATACTGCAATGCAGACATCATGGCATTGGCTTTAGTGCACATTCCACCAGAAATAATTCCTTCCGAAATCAACTGTTGAATATGCAGCGGTGTTGCTCGACGAATCAATCGTTTCTTTTCGCCTAGAATTCCATCCTGGTCTGTCAGAAAAATCAGCTTTTCGGCTTTTAGCGCAATGGCTATTTTTGCAGCGGCCCAGTCCGCATTCACATTGAACTTCATTCCTTGTTCGCCAACTCCAATAGGCGCAACAATCGGCAACAAACCTTCACTGAGGGCTGTTTCTATTACACTGGCATTGACGTCCTCAACTAAGCCCACTTGTCCCAGTTCGGAATTCAGCTGTCGGCAAAAAAGAATTCGATCCTCTGCACCCGACAATCCAATGCTTTTGATTCCATTCTGCTGAAGGCCGTTTACCAGCTGCGAATTTACGTTTTGTCCCAAAACTTGATCAATCACTGTCATCATTTCGGCCGTTGTTTGTCTTTGGCCGTCGATAAACTTCCAGGTGATCCCGCGTTTGACTAATTCAGCATTAATCGCAGGTCCCCCACCGTGAACCAACACCACTTCATACCCACGTTGTTGGTAGCCACTAACAATTGCAGATAGCTCCGATAATGTCGAAGGATCCCCCAAAGAGGATCCCCCTTGTTTTATTACTATTCTTTTCTTCATTGTCCGACCTCCCTTGAACTTCACTTACGAATACTCTGAACTTGCTGGCTAACAATACTCCGCGCTCTTTT
>JAYVAZ010000059.1:0-10701 GCA_043750675.1 Pseudobdellovibrionaceae bacterium
TAAAAAATCTAGTGAATGAATTCAGTCAGTTTGCACGATTACCGCAGGCTCGCCCGGTGATAGGTGCTATCCAAAAAACAATCGAAGAATCGTTAAGTATTTTTAAATTGAGTCATCCGCAGGTGCAGTTAACGTTTGTGCATGATTCGCATACACCCGAATTTAAGTACGATCCTGACCAAATTAAACGGGTTTTGATGAATTTAATTGATAATGCACTTGCGGCAGTTCTTAACGAAAATCCGAAGATTGTAACCATAACTACAAAGTACGATATTGATCTTAGTATCTTAAGACTGACTGTGTCAGATAACGGTGTTGGTATTCCGACACAAAGTCGATCCAGAGTGTTTGAACCTTACTACAGTACGAAGGAAAGTGGTACCGGATTGGGTCTAGCGATTGTTAAAAGAATCATCGAAGATCATAGCGGTTTTGTCCGAGCCTTTGCGAATGAGCCTAAAGGAACAAAAATGGTTATTGAACTCCCTGTCAATTCAGTCGGAGCTTGGAAACCAGGCGAACGTTCTGATAAATTCTAGTAGTGCTTGTTGAAAACAGGCGCAACAAATAAGGTAAATCGGCCTTATTAAGATTTAAGAGAGTAATCCATGTTAAATACGACCATTAATCCGCATGGCTTTTCTGAACGAAAAGCAAAAGTCCTTATTGTTGATGACGAACTTCCTATACGCGAAGTTCTTTCGGCCTCTTTGCGTGATGAAGGTCACGAAGTAATGACTGCCTCCGACGGCGATCAGGGTTTGAAGTTAATGAAAGAATTCCAACCTGAAATTGTTTTTCTGGATATTTGGATGCCAGGAAGTTTAGACGGTATTGAAGTTTTAACGGAAGCTCGAAAGAAATTTCCGCAAACAGAATTCATTATGATTTCTGGTCACGGGACTATCGAGACCGCAGTCAAGGCCACCAAACTAGGCGCCTGGGATTTTATTGAAAAACCATTGTCGATGGATAAAATTTCAATCGGTATTACTAACATCATCAATTACCAAAATGAAAAAGATGAAAAAGTCACTTTGCTGAATAAGTTACGCCGAAGTATTGCCTTGGTTGGCGATTCCGCCCAAATGATCAGTTTAAAGCAAATGATAGCTCGGGTTGCGGCGACTCAGTCTTGGGTTCTGCTTCAAGGGGAAAATGGTTCAGGCAAAGAGTTAACCGCACAAAATATTCATTATCTTTCAAACCGCGCGGGCCGAGCCTTTGTTGATTTGACCTGTGCTTCAATTCCGGAAGATTTGATCGACACCGAATTATTTGGCTATGAAAAAGGTGCCTTTGCCGGTGCAATGAAAACGCAAAAAGGTAAGATTGAGTTGGCGAATGGTGGAACGTTATTTATTGATGACGTTTGTGATTTATCTTTAAAAGCCCAGGAAAAACTTCTAAAGGTTTTGCAGGAAAAGAAATTTCACCGCGTAGGTGGTTCGGAATCAGTATCAGTAGACGTTAGAGTTATTTGTGCTTCGGATAAAAACATTGAAGAAGAAATTAAAGCCGGTCGTTTCCGTGAAGACTTGTATCACCGGATTAATTTAATGCCGTTCAAAATTCCGGCTTTGCAGGATCACATCGATGACATTCCGGCCCTAATTACTCATTTCAGTGATTTGGCAGTTAAAGAAGGCGGATTCTTGCGGAAACAATTTTCCGACCAGTCCCTGTCCTTAATGAAGCAACATCGATGGCCAGGTAACGTACGTGAATTGAAAAACTTCATCGAGCGTATTTACATCCTAACTCCGAATGATATGGTTGATGCATTGGATGTGCAGTTTGCTGGTTTAAATGGAAAAGGTGCTGCCGAGTTAGGAGCGGAAGACAATTCGTTCCGCGAAGCGCGAGCAAAATTTGAAAAAGAATATTTAGAACGCAAGATCGCCGAAAATGGTGGAAACATTTCCAAAACGGCCGAAGTGATTGGGTTAGAACGCAGTTACTTACATCGCAAAATCAAAGCGTTTGGTATTGAAACCCAAAAAGGCAGCGAGGAGCAAATATGAGATGGTCAAAAACTCACATAGTTACCTTGAAGGAAGCGCCTTCTGATGCGGAAATTCCAAGTCATAAATTGTTAGTGCGTTCAGGTTTTATTAAAAAGTTAGCTCCAGGAATTTTTACTTACAGCAATATCGCTTTGAAGGCGATTCGCAAATTTGAAAATATTATCCGCCAAGAATTGGATGATCGCGGTTGCATCGAAATTTTGATGCCCATGGTTCAGCCTCAAGCTCTGTGGGAAGAAACGAATCGTTGGAACGAAATGGGTGCCGGTCTTTTAAAATTTAAAAACCGTAATGATCAGGGATTTTGTTTGGGTGCGACCCATGAAGAAGCGGTTACTGACTACGTTCGCAGCGATATTAAATCCTACCGTGACATGCCTAAAAACTTTTACCAAATTCAAACGAAGTATCGCGATGAAATTCGACCTCGATTTGGATTAATGCGTGGTCGCGAATTTAGTATGAAAGATGCTTACAGTTTTGACGTGGATCAAGCCGGCGCTTTAAAAAGTTACGATTCCATGTATGAAGCTTATAAAAATATTTTTACTAAATTAGGTTTGAATTTTCGTATCGTGCAGGCTGATGCCGGTAATATCGGAGGCAGCCAAACGCACGAATTTCAATTGCTAGCAGATGCCGGCGAGGATGCCTTGTTAGTTAGTGATACGACGGATTATGCGGCTAATATCGAAGTTTGTCCGGCGATTGATTATGTCCCTCATCTTAGTACAGAGACTCAGTTACAAACCGTAGAAAAGTTCGCAACTCCTGGGTTAAAATCAATTGCAGACCTTTCGAAATCAACTGGCGTGGAAGAAAAAAACCTGGTGAAGTCATTGTATTTCAGCGGAAACGAAGGTTTTGATGCTAAAGACAAATCCTTAAAAGCGTTTTGTGTTCTTCTTCGTGGTAGCGACGAAGTAAATCCAGTCAAATTGAAAAATCTTTTAGGAATGACCAATCCGCCAGTGATGTTAACCGATGACGAAGTTAAAGAAGTCACTGGAAGTAAACCGGGAAGTTGTGGTCCAATTGGGCTGAAAATTCCTATTTACATGGACACCGGGGTAACTGGCTTAAAAAATTACATTGTAGGTGCAAACGAAGAAGGATTTCATTTAAAAAATGTAAATTCAGATCGTGATTTCAAGGCGACAAAAGTCGCTGATTTAAGAATGGCCAAAGTCGGAGACAAGGATCCTACCAGTAACGGTAAATTGCAGGCCTTTCGCGGAATCGAAGTTGGACATGTATTTTATTTAGGAACAAAATATTCTGAAAAAATGAAAGCCCACTTCCTTGATTCACAAGGCAAAGCCAAACCGATTGAGATGGGCTGTTACGGCATCGGGGTGACTCGTACCGTGCAGGCTGCAATCGAACAAAGTCATGACGACGACGGTATTATTTGGCCGGTTTCTATTGCTCCTTTTACCGTTCATATTTGCTTGTTAGATCTTAAAGACGTGGCTGCCGTGGCCTTCACTGAAGGTGTTTATAATGAACTTCAAAGCAAAGGTTTCGATGTTTTGTTGGATGACCGTGACGAACGCCCAGGGATCAAATTTAAAGACGCCGATCTTTTAGGGATGCCTCTTCGAGTCGTCATCGGGAAACGTGGATTGGAAAATAATGAACTGGAAGTAGTCGTTCGAAAAACGAAACAAGTTATTAAGGTGACTAAAGAAAACTTGTTTAAAGAAATTATAAATCAAATAGGGAGTTTATGAAGATAAGTGCTCCGTTTACTAATCCTCTTTGCGTTGCCTTGGATGTTGACGACAGGAAACAGGCGCTCAGTTTGGCCGAAAGCCTTTCCGATTTTGTTGGTGGCTTAAAAGTAGGACCGCGATTGGTTAATAAGTACGGTGAATCTTTAATTCAGGATTTATCTTCCATTGCTCCCGTATTTGTTGATTGCAAATTCTTTGATATTGAAAGCACGATGTTAGCCGCAGTCAAATCGGTGTTCGAAGCCGGCGCCAGTGTCTGTACAGTTCATGCTTTGGCCGGGATGGATTGTTTACGGGCGCTAGCAAAACTGGAACAGGAACTTTGCCAAAGGCGCCCTTTCCGTATTTTAGCCGTGACGATTTTAACCAGCTGGTCGGAAAAAAATTATCCGGCAATAATTCAAAATGAACCGATTGAACAGTTGGTTAGGAAATTGGCGGAACAGGTTCAAGATTCAGGATTAAATAGTATCGTTTGTTCGGCGCAGGAGCTGGTCTTATTAAAAGATCTTAGTCTTTATAAATTAACTCCGGGAATCCGATTTGATTTGGATGATGCCGGCGATCAGAGGCGCATCGCTACTCCAGACTTTGCGATAAAAAACGGTGCGAATGCCTTAGTGGTAGGTCGACCAATTATTGCGGCACAGTTTCCGCGTGAAAAAGCCTTGGATTTTACGACTGCAATTTTTTCCGTAACTGGTCAACAAAGATAAAATAAAAGAGAAAAAATAGTGAACACGGTAAATGGTAATTTTTTGGCTTTTGATTTTGGTACCAGCAACTCGGTAGCTGGTGCCTATGTTAACGGGCAAAAGGTTTTTGATATTCCTTTGGACCCGGCTGCGGCCGACGCTACATTAATGCGTACGCTACTTTATTTCCCAACCTCTAGCGTTTGTTACTATGGCTCGGAAGCCATTCAAAAATACATTGAAAATGATATGCAGGGACGCCTTTTCAGATCTTTCAAGTCACATCTACCTAACCAAGAATATATGGGAACTTTTATTAGTGACCGAGTCGTCACTTTGGAAAATATGGTGGGTATATTTTTATTAGAAATGAAAAAACGTGCCGAAAAATATCTAGGATTGCAGTTCGATCAGTTGGTTTGCGGGAGACCGGCACGTTACTCCATGGACCCGGTGATGGATGGATTCGCCTTGCACCGAATGGAAAAAGCCATTCAGTTTGCCGGTTTTAAAAAATATTTCTTTGTGGCCGAACCACTTGCGGCCGCGTTTGATTTTAAAACTTCCTTGAAAACGGAAAAGACCGTATTAGTCGGAGATTTTGGTGGTGGAACTTCTGATTTTACCTTGATTCGTTTGCGACCCGATACTTTTACCAAAGAAGATGTATTGTCTATCGAAGGTTGTCCGCTTGCGGGAGATTCTTTAGATGCTTTATTTATGCAAAATAAACTTTGTCATTTTTTCGGCG
This sequence comes from Pseudobdellovibrionaceae bacterium, assembly GCA_043750675.1. Taxonomy (GTDB): domain Bacteria; phylum Bdellovibrionota; class Bdellovibrionia; order Bdellovibrionales; family Bdellovibrionaceae; genus JAYSSX01. The sequence continues at coordinate 5,213 of JAYVAZ010000059.1, forward strand.
CAAAAACAAAGTATCGCGTTTTATTTGGGGCCAATGTGTTGACGATGCCTCCGCATATTATGCAAAGGCTTAACCAGCCGGCTCACATCGTTCATTTAAGCGAAAGAGAAACTTACGAATTTATAAAAAGAGTGGAAAAAGGCGCTGTTAGCCCAGAAGATAAAAAATGTCTGGATCGACTTTTAGTACTGATTGACGATCAACAAATTTTTCCATTTTTCGAGGCGATCGAGTTAGTTAAGCGACAGCTGTCTGATAATAAGGAAACGCAGTTTATTTTTGACTATCCCGATATCGAAATCGAGCAAGGGTTTTCTAAGGGCGATTTTCAAGAATGGGCAACGCCAAACAAAGATAAAATTTTTCAAGCGCTGGATCGCTGTTTGGCACAAGCTGATAAAAAACCCGAAGATGTGGATTTAATCTGTTTAACTGGGGGAACCGCAAAAGTTCCGTTTATCAAAGACCAATTTGTACAAAGATTTGGGCCCGAAAAAATTCAATCAACCAGTCATTTTCACTCGGTACTTCGGGGATTGGTTGAAGCCGCAGAAAGGTTAGCGCATAATGAGTTTGCTATTTAATATTTACCTTATCCGCCACGGAGAAACTGACTGGAATAAGGAAAAAAAGTTTCAAGGGCATACCGATATTCCGCTCAATTCTGAAGGCGAAACCCAGGCAGAAGTGTTGTCGCACAAAATAAAACACTTCGATATTCACCATATTTTTAGTTCCGATTTAGGCCGGGCTTTTAAAACGGCACAGGTGGCTTTAACTCATCATTCCTCTAAAAACCCGAAATTAGATATTCCTAAAACCCATCATCTTCGCGAAACCAATTTTGGTGTAGCCGAAGGTCATTACGTTGAAAAATTTCCCGAAATTTTTGGCCAAAAGGAATTCGATCTTTGGAAGTCCAATGATCTATCCGATTGGAATTTTGCGTTTCCACAAGGGGAATCTAAATTTGAAGTTTGCCGTCGCGTGATGGGTTTTCTAGAGGAGAAAATGAAAGAACTGGTTCAAAAAAAGGAAACAGCGTCTTTACCTACGGAAAGAAACATGATGGTTTTCACGCATGGTGGGGTGATCAGAAACCTCACTACATTCGTAAATCCGAAACTAAACCCTGTAGCGATTACAAATTGCTGCATTCATCACTTTCAGTATGAATCAAAGTCTGGTACATGGAGCTACATAAAAGAGATTCTATGAAAACAAAAAGCCAATATAAAAAGCCTTCCGGTTCGTTCAGTCGCCCTCCCTTACGTTCTCCATCGGCCAAGCCGCATGCAGCGAATGCTCGACCAGCCAGAGGTGCAAAGGCTGGACAATCCGACGCGAGCAGGAATGCGAGCCATTCGACAGTCGCGAGCAGGAATGCGATCCACTCAACAGCCTCCTCTGAAAAAGTTTTTGTGAAGGCGGATAAAGGCGATTTAATTCCCAAAGATAAACGGGTAATTATTGGAACTCATTCGGTGTTAGAAGCAGTACGAATTAATCCCAAGTCTGTTGAGCAGGCCTGGATGGTTAAAGGTTACGAATCTTCGCACGAGTTGCGCGACCTCGGGGACTTGTTAAAACAAAGAAAAATTGAAATTGTGATTAAAGAAGCTGCAGTTTTGGAACGCTTCCATGGAAACCAAGGTGCCGTGTTAATTGCGAAACCACTGCCTGAATTTGATATCAATGATGTGCTTTCTGCTGAAGAGGCTTGCATTTTAGTCGTCGACGGATTGGAAGATCCGCATAATTTTGGTGCAATAATTCGCACGGCTTGGTTGATGGGAGTTAAAGGAATTTTAACTCCTTTGGATCGTGCTGTTGGCCTAACTCCTTCGGTTCATAAAGTCGCTTGTGGCGGCGTTGAACACGTGCCGGTTTTGACCACTACTCACTTTGGTAACCCACTAGAAGAACTTAAGAAAAATGGTTTTTGGGTGTATGGCCTAAGTCACAAGGGTAAGACCAATATTTATCAACAAAAATTGTCCAAAAAAATCGTGTGGGTTATCGGTTCCGAAGACAAGGGCATGCGCTCTACTACCGAACGACTATGCGATGAACTTGTGCAGATTCCACAGGCCGCTGTAGATGCTAGCTACAACGCGTCAGTTGCGACAGCAATCGCGCTGACCGAGACCACAAGACAAATAAAATATTCAAAAATATAATCGATTCTTTTTGACTCTGATCAAAAAAATCCATAGAACAATTCGGTCGTGTCTCAAATTCAAAGGGCTGGTTTAGCTCAATTGGTAGAGCAGCTGATTTGTAATCAGCAGGTTGCGGGTTCAAGTCCCATAACCAGCTCCAGTTTACTTTTTTGTTTTCTTTACGGAAAATAGAAAAAAGAATTAAGACGGAGAGATGCCCGAGTGGCTAAAGGGGATGGACTGTAAATCCATTAGCTTATGCTTACGAAGGTTCGAATCCTTCTCTCTCCACCATCTTCGTTCTGTAAATTGGTTCCCTTAAGAATTTAGAGACGAGTTGCGGGAGTAGCTCAATTGGCTAGAGTATCAGCCTTCCAAGCTGAGGGTTGCGGGTTCGAGACCCGTCTCCCGCTCCAATGTTCTTTCATCGGGGTCCGCAGGCGTAAAGGCCCGTGTAGCTCAGTGGTAGAGCGCACCCTTGGTAAGGGTGAGGTCGTCGGTTCGGCTCCGATCACGGGCTCCAGTTTTATTTTTTAAAACAGGGCGCTATAGACCGGCTTTAGTTTGTAAAAACAAAGGCTTTAAGTAAGAATTTGAATTTGTTAGTGAATTTTAGATTTTTTAAATTTTATATTAAAACAATTTCCATTCAGGAGGAAAGACAATGGCAAAAGAGAAATTCAACCGTAATAAACCACACTGTAACATCGGAACTATTGGTCACGTCGATCATGGTAAAACGACATTAACAGCAGCGATCACTACTACTCTTGCCCTTGAAGGTAAAGCGGAAGCAAAGTCTTACGATCAAATCGATAAGTCTCCAGAAGAGAGAGAGCGTGGTATTACGATTTCTACTACTCACGTTGAATACGAAACTGATAAACGTCACTACGCGCACGTTGATTGTCCGGGACATGCCGATTACGTAAAAAATATGATCACTGGTGCCGCTCAAATGGATGGCGCTATTCTAGTTGTTTCTGCGGCTGATGGTCCTATGCCACAAACTCGTGAGCACATTCTTTTGGCTCGTCAGGTTGGCGTTCCTGCCCTTGTTGTTTTCATGAACAAATGTGACATGGTTGACGATAAAGAATTACTAGAACTAGTTGAAATGGAAATTCGTGAGTTATTGTCTAAATACGAATACCCAGGCGACAAGATTCCTATCGTTCAAGGTTCTGCGAAATTGGGTCTTGAAGGATCTTCAGCTCCTTTGGGTAAACCAGCTATCAAAGCTTTGATGGACGCGGTTGATGAATATATTCCAACTCCAGCACGTGCGACTGATAAAACTTTCTTAATGCCAGTAGAGGACGTTTTCTCTATCTCTGGTCGTGGAACAGTTGTTACGGGCCGTGTAGAGCGTGGTATCGTTAAAGTTGGTGAAGAGATCGAAATCATCGGTTTACGTCCAACGCAAAAAACAACAGTTACTGGAATCGAAATGTTCCGTAAACTTCTTGATGAAGGTCAAGCCGGAGATAACTGCGGTGTTCTTTTACGTGGAACTAAAAAAGAAGAAGTTGAGCGCGGTCAAGTTCTTGCGAAACCAGGAACCATCAAGCCTCATAAAAAATTCAAAGGCCAAGCGTACATCCTTACTAAAGAAGAAGGCGGACGTCATACTCCATTCTTCAACGGATATCGCCCACAATTCTATTTCAGAACTACTGATGTTACCGGTGTTGTAACTTTAAAAGCAGGAACTGAAATGGTTATGCCTGGTGACCGTGTTGAAATCGACATCGAATTAATCGCGCCAATCGCAATGGAAAAAGAATTGCGTTTTGCTATCCGTGAGGGTGGCCGTACTGTTGGTGCAGGTGTTGTGACTGAAATCGTCGAATAATTTCAGTTTTTAGAGTAAAAAAACAGGTTTTGGGGACATTCTTTATAGGTGTCCCCAAATGCGTTTGATGGGGGATTCGTTTTAAATTTAAAAAACTGCAGGGCAGTAGCTCTAATTGGTAGAGCGAAGGACTCCAAATCCTTAGGTTGTGGGTTCGAGCCCCTCCTGCCCTGCCACTTAATAATTTAAAGCGAAAGAAATGGGAAAAAATGGATAAAACAAATTCTAAAATTTTAACTTTATGTTTTGCAATGTTTGCCGCGCTTGTTGGTTTCACATTGCATTTACTTTTGAAATCTTTTGCAGCGGCTTTTGCTGTTGTAGCTCGAATGACTGACTCAGATGTGGTCAGACATGGAGTTCCGATTGTCGTTGGCTTTCTTATCTTTGGATTACTTCAATTTAATCCAAAGATTTTAGGTTGGGCTGAGGAAGTAGTTCAGGAAATTCGCAAAGTGGTTTGGCCGTCAAATAAAGATACAACGGCGATGACTATCGTTGTTGTGATCATGGTTTTTATTTCTAGCGTGATCGTAACTAGTTTTGATTTCGTATCAGGCTATGTTCTAAACATGGTGGTGAAGTAATGCAAAACCAAGCGGCTATTGATAAAAAATGGTACATCATTAACGTTCAGACCGGATGTGAAATGACCGCAAAGTCAGCCATCGAAGAACGTATTCGTTCAAGCAAGTTGGAAAAGTATTTTGGCGACATTCTTATCCCGGCTGAAAATGTAGTTCAGTTGGTTAAGGGTCAGAAACAGACCAAATCGAGAAAATTTTTCCCGGGTTACATCTTTATTCAGATGCATTTGTTAGATGAGACTTGGCATCTGGTTAAACATTCATCTAAGGTGAGTGGTTTTGTGGGCGGGGCTAAGACAAGACCTCCCGAAGTTCCTGAACACGAAGTAATGCGCGTAACTCAACAGATGGTAGTTGGAGCTGAGAAGCCGAAACCTAAAATCAAGTTCTCTGTGGGTGAAAGTGTAACTGTTGTGGATGGACCGTTTAGTAACTTTAATGGTTCGGTTGAAGATATCAACGAGGAAAAAGGTAAAGTTAAAGTCCTTGTTTCTATCTTCGGTAGACCAACTCCGGTTGAGTTGGATTTTATTCAAGTCGAAAAAGCGTAAGCTTTTCGACCAAGTGGTAACGAAAAAGCGTAGTCTTTTTTCAACCAAAAGGTAGCGAAAAGGCGTAGTGAATCCAAGGCTGTTTAGTGATTTGTAGGCCAAGGCGCCGAAAAGTTTCGACTGAGGCTTCCTAAGTGGAAGTCGCAAGGAAGGAACGATGAAGGCAACGAAGGAATACAAAAGCAGGAAACGGCCGTTTTGAAGGAAATAAACCGTTCTCATAGGGAGACCGGTAGTTAATAACACCAATGCAGGAGTGGGCCAGATGGCAAAAAAAGTTACAGGTATGATTAAACTGCAGATACCGGCAGGGAAAGCTAATCCAGCTCCTCCC
>JAYVAZ010000060.1:0-3517 GCA_043750675.1 Pseudobdellovibrionaceae bacterium
CAGAAGTTTAGATGCTAAAACTCTTAAAACAGTTAAGCAGTGGAAGTTTTATCCGGGACAAGAAGGTTGGGTTGAAATTCCATTGAACTGGAATTTAAAGGGCGAAGCTCAAGAAATGCCATCGACCCTTCGAAGAAAAGTCAGCCAAAACTAATTGGCTGACAAAAAATTAATCTGCGAATAATTCTTTAGGAGACTTTGTAGAACCATTAGTTCTTAAAGCTGCTTTTCTTTTAGTACCGCCACGAGCTTTAACTCGTTTGCGTTTGTGCTCAGTCTTTTGGGTTTTTGATGCCATGATCGTCTCCTGTTAATTAATGTATCCGTAAAACAGAGTTAGCTACCAAATCGGCACATTTAAGTCAAGGGTGTGTCTTGTGGACTTTTCTGTCTCTTGTCCACTTAAGTAGGCGTAATGTATGCTAAATTTAGGTCCTACGAATCCCAGGCCCGTACCAAAATAATTGTTTTCGGTAAAAAAGTCACGTTTTACACCCAACCGAAGCACAACCCAGCGATTTAAAAAGGACTCAAGTCCCACAGCTGCTGCGGGTTTATTCCAGACATAATGTTCATTAGAAGTCAGATCAGCCTTTACGCGTAGAAATTTTCTGTAGTTAAAATTCATTCCAACAATCATTTTTTGTTCCAATTGAAACTCATCATAAGCAAGATCTTTGGGTTTGGAAATATTCTGGCCAACCGCACCTATTCCCCAGTTTGAATTGGGAGTCCATAAAAAAGCTAAATCAGTATTCGCCTGTTTGATTTTTTCGCCATTGATTGCATCATCATGAAAACTAAAACCAAATCCCATCGAAAGTTTTGGAAAAAGTTTTCCCGCTACCGACAACCGAAGATCTTTTCTTTCGAAACTGTCAGTAATATCATTCTGAGTTGCCGTTTGGGTGTAACCCAACGAAGTCGCAATAACCGTTTCAGGCATGTTATCAATCAAACTTAGTGAAAATTCATTTGCGGTCCCTAAATTTTTTTGATCAAAGAAGGAATAAGAGTAAGTAAAATGGTAACCTTTGATTTGCGCTAAGGTTGCGGGATTTAAAAAGGGAGAATCCCCCACTTCGACCGCAGCAACGCCCGTATTTGCGGTGGCTGAACTTACCGCGCCAGTATAGCCAAAACTAATTTGCGAAATAAAAAGACTTAAACCAAATATTAATTTCTTCATGCAAAAATGCTAACAACATTTAAATACAAAAGCGAATCAAATTTTCTAAATAAAATTTCTAGCGACTACAGAAAGTTACAAATTGTGGGCACTCACGGTTTACGCCGCCGCAGGCATTGTTCTGATAGTCATATTGAATTTGGGTAGCCGGTTTTGCTGAATCAAAAGTATCTGATAAATAACAAGAACCTACATCCGTTTCTTGTTGAATAGGAACCACGCAACGTAAAGTAGTGTTCACTTCCCACTCGTCGGCTGGCAAATGCCGTCGTATCATCGCCAACTCTTCACGATGAATTGCGGCGTATTGTTCAATCGGGCAGTCGGCACCGGGCCGCATAAAGTCACGGTCACTTTTACGAATGATTTTGTAGCTCAAACAAACAAAGTTAGCATAATTACAGTTGTGCGGATTAACCGACATATCACACTCATCAGAAATATTTAAAATTGGATTGTGCACATTACCAGGAAATCGACCATTCGGTTGTTCAAATTGCAATCGATAGCCTTTGCCATAGGCCAAAGCCACATCCGTCTCCGAAGGACGCTTCAGCAACATTCCCGAAATTGAACCATTATTATCTTTTGATTCCGCAAAAAGAGCTGCCAGATAAAATTGATTTTCAATGTCTAATCGAAAGGTATTTCCATCATCACCCAGTGAGTGATAGAGGCTACCTAAAAATGGTTTGCCAAAAATATTTCCACGCTGAGTATCTTGCGCATACGGAAAATAAGAAATCCAATCGCTTTTTGTTTCGGCCAAGGTCCTTGCATATGCTGTTGTACTAAATGGTCCCGACAGATAGCTGATTTGTTCCTGATCGGTACTAGGAGTTTCGATGATATGATCGAAATGGGTCAGAGTTATTATTGGATTTGCATTTTCTGAAATCGGCGCCGTTTGCAAAATACTTTGGATGACTGTTGCGGTGGCAGTTTGACCTTTACCAAATTTCAAATCTACATAGTCAACAAAGTTAGTTGTTAGTCGAATGCCACCAGTGCTTCCAGATGAACTGGCGCGGAAAGAATAAAAGGGACCTTTTTTTTGGCCGGCAGTGGGACATGACATATAAGAAATTTGATTTAGTGAAATTTCATAAGGGAAAGGTGCGCCGGCAACTTTGGGGTCGACCGCTTGATCAGAATTCGAACCATCATTTACTGAATCGAAACCAGCTTTGCCACAATTTTGAAATGAAAATAGTACGGCAACAATTGCTAATATGAAAACTCCAGCTTTCCACTGAGTTTTGGTTACATTCATTTGGCCCCCTTGTATCAGGATAACACAATCGGTCTAAGTGTCTCAAAAATAACTTAAAGGACTCGCCTTTTTTCTCAAATTGAGACAAAAAAATAAGGTGTATCCTCATTTGAAGTCGAATACATTTGCTTTTAGTAGTAGTTTAGACAAATGAGGACACACCTTCGATGAGTAAAATTAAAAAAGCCATTATACCTGCCGCTGGACTTGGGACTCGTTTTTTGCCGGCGACCAAAACGGTTCCAAAAGAAATGCTTACCATCGTAGACGCACCCATTATTCTTTACGTTGTTGAAGAAGCCATCCAAGCCGGCATCGAAGATATCGTCCTTATCCAAGGTCGAGGCAAAACCGCCATTGAAGACTTTTTTGATACTTCTTATGAAGTCGAAGACAAACTTTCCAAAGACGGTAAATTGCACCTATTGGACCGAGTCACAAAAATCCGTGATCGGGCGAACATCATCAGTATTCGCCAAAAAAGCCCTTTAGGATTAGGACACGCGGTACTTTGTGGCCAATCAGTAATCGGCAAAGAGCCTTTCGCTGTTTTACTGGGGGACGAAATTATGATCAGTGAAAGGGCCGAAGAAAATACCACTTCGGTTCTAGTAAAAGCTTACGAAAAAACCGGCGCCTCAACAGTAGCTATTATGCAAGTGCCTGACAAAGATGTTTCAAAATACGGGATTGCTAATGTCGGCGCTCTTATAGATGGATTATACAAAGTAAAAGGTTTTATCGAAAAACCCCAATTATCGCAAACATCTAGTCGCTGGGCTTTGCCCGGTCGCTATACTTTTTCTCCTAAAATATTCGATTGCATTAAAAACGGCCAAAAAGGTTTATCTGGCGAAATCCAACTAACCGATGCTATGAATGTCCTAGCGCAAAATGAAGATTTTTTCGCTTCGACCTTTGTTGCGGAAAGACATGATGCTGGTGATAAATTCGGCTATTTAAAGGCCAATATTGAAATTGGTTTAAAAAATGCAGAATTTAAAACAGAATTAAAAAACTATATAAAAGAACTCGCCGATAAAATTTAAAGGAAC
>JAYVAZ010000061.1:0-4418 GCA_043750675.1 Pseudobdellovibrionaceae bacterium
GTCGCGTCGGGGTGATCAGGCACCACACATGGCCCGAACCCGAACTGGCCTGGCATCTGTTCGACGGTTTCGAAGGTCATGGCTATGCGGCTGAGGCGGTACTTTAGTGATTACCTTAGTTTTAGGAGCGCTGATTCCCACCAGAATGGCAGCGCAACTAAAACCGGTGACAGCAATGCAAAGTTAAAACGCAACCAGGACTTACACCGGATATAGGAGAATTTATGGTTATTCTGAAAAATTTATTTAAACTTACTTTTATTTTAAGTCTGTCACTGCCTGCCTTTGCGGAAGATAGCGGAAAAGGGGAACTGCCTCCTAAGTCCGAAACTCCGAAAAAGGCCGAGGTGGTGGCCAAAGGAAATTCCGTAAAATTTACCGATGCCGAAGCTTTAGAATTGGCTAAAGCCTTGGACGACAAACAGCGAAACTCTGGTGACTACACGGCTTTGGCCTTTGTAAAAGAAACCGAAAGAAATAAAGAACCTAAGTTGTATCAGTCTTTAATTTACCGTCGAGACGAAATGAACAAATTTATGTTTCTGTTTACGAAACCCAAAGAAGAAGCCGGCAAAGCCTATTTGAAAATCGACAAGAACCTGTGGAGTTACGATCCTTCCACTGGGAAGTGGGAACGCCGAACCGAAAGGGAAAAGATCGGTGGCACCAATTCGCGCCGAAGTGATTTCGATGAATCTAGAATGGCCGAAGAGTACGATGTGAAGGCCGAGGGCACGGATCAACTGGGAAGTTACCAGGTTTATAAATTGACGTTAAAAGTGAAGGATGGAAAAGAAGTTTCTTATCCTATGTTGAAACTTTGGGTGGACCAAAAAGATAAAAATGAATTGAAACGTGAGGAATATTCTTTAAGTGGCAAACTGATGCGAACCTCTTATTATCCAAAATGGAATAAGGTTTTCAGTGAGTCCAAAAAAGGTGATGTGTACGTTCCTGACGAAATTCGAATTTTTGACGAACTTGAACGGGGCAACTCCACGGTTATTGTATTAAAAGAAGTCGATTTGAAAAAACTAGACGACAATATGTTCACTAAAGCTTGGATTGAGTCCAAAACGAAATAGGTTATCAAAATGAATTTTACCTTATTAACTGTTTTTACTTTCGCGGTTGCGATTTTTGCCGGCCCCTTAACCGTCTTCGCTGAAGATTTTCCAGGAGGCGAAACGCCGACCAATATCAGTGGCGAAACGCCGACCGTTGTCAGTGGTGAAACTTCCTCTTCCGCCGAATTCAGCAAAGGTTTTGATTCCAACAAAGGCATTCTAGCTTCGGAAAAAGATTCCTTGGACGTCGATAAATTAAAAATCGGTGGACAATTAATGTATGAACTTTACCAATATCGTTTTTCTGGATTGCCGATCGAGGACTGGACCCAGAATCCGCAGACTCTAACTCTTTACTTAGATTCGCATCTTAAAAAAGACACGAGATTCTTTTTCAAAGGCCATATGGTTTATGATCCGGCAATTGACGAATCCATAATAAATCCTTTAACCGGTGTTGCTTTGAAACGCACCGAATCCCAAATCGAAGAACTCAAGCTGCAATTTCATATTAATCATAAAATATTTGTCACCGCGGGCACGCAAAAAATAAAGTGGGGCACTGGCCACTTTTGGAACCCGACAGATTTTTTAAATTCAGAATCCAGAGATTTCTTTAAATCTGAAGACCAACGTTCGGGCCTAGGATTATTAAAATTTCATATGCCCTATGGTAATCACAATTTTTATTTGATCGAAAACTTTGAAAAAACGAACACGAACCGTTCTATTGGAACTGGGGCGCGTGCGGAAATTGTTTTCGACCAGGCCGAAGTTAGTTTGACTCGTTATCAACGTAAAGGGATCTCTTCTTTAAGCGGCGCTGATCTGTCGTTGGGAGTTGGTGAATTCGATGTGGTAGCAGAAGCAGCTGGTTCCAATGATGGGTTGAAACGATCTGCGGCTGGGGGAATTAGTTACGAATGGAGCTACTCGGAAGATGATTCAGCAATCTTTTATCTTGAAGGTTATTGGAATAAAGAAGGTGCCAAAGATAAATCGGAGTACCCCGCATTGCTGATTACAGGTCAGTGGCAACCTTTTCACATTGCAGAAAGCTATCAAATGTTCTCGGTATTATTATTGAAGCCAGGCAGCTGGAATCAATCGACGATGCAATTATTTGCGGTCCGTAATCAAATAGATGCCAGCCTTTATTATCGCGGCACCTATTCTTGGACAGGAATTGAGGACGTCACTTTAACGGCTAGCCTGGGAATACGTCAGGGAGAAGAAGGAACCGAAATGAAAATGGGTGGCTTATTTTCCGATGGCAGCCTTAGTGCCGTGGTAAATTTCTAAACCTTTAATTTCTAAGCCGTAAATTTTAGGCCTCTACGACCTTTTTCAAACTAGCTAATCCTTTTTCAAAATCTTTTCCTATTAGATTTTCCATATCAAGGAAGATACCCATCAATTTAATAATAAAAGGTCGCTTCCCTGACATACCCCAAACTACTTCCGTTCCACCGGTACCTGAAGGGGTTAACGTAAATAAGGCTACGTTATTGGCCGCAAAGGGTTTTATAAACTGAATTTCAATTTTCACCATAGCTAACTCTTTACTTTCAACTAACTTCATAATCCCTTCGCCGGCTTTACCATTACCCGACCAATGGTAAACCGCACCGACACCTTTTGGTGCGCCGGTGATATCCAATTTCTGGGAAGGATCAATGTTCGCCCAAGGCGACCAGGCCTTCCAATTATGAAAGTCATTTATTTGTGAAAAAGTTTTTTCGGCCGAAGCGTTGACTGTTGTTTTTCTAGAATAGTTAAATTCACCGGGTTGGATGCTAACGTAGAATACGAATGCTCCCAATAAAACCAATACAACTATCAATACCAACATCTTGTCTCCTTTTATTAAAAATCCATTATCGCAGTGACCTACCTAAAAAATCAAATTGAAAAAATCAATTCATAAGCATCGCGGATGGCTCTTTTCGCATCTAATTCCCCTGCTAACTTGGCCCCACCTATCAGGGAAAAAGGCTTACCTGCGGCTTCCAACATTGGCACCAAATCCACCACTGATTCTTGCCCTGCGCATATGATGACCTGATCGGCTTTGATCTTTTTCAATTCTCCGGATTTCAATTTAACTTCAACACTTTCGTCTGTAATACGATTGTAATCTAAATTATTCAAAAATTTCACACCTTGCTTTTTCAATTCTAGTCGATGGATCCAGCCCGTTGTTTTTCCTAAACTCTTCCCCAGGCCACCTTCAGATCTTTGCAGCAAAGTTACTTGTACTGCTGACGGAATTCTTTTATCTGCCAACAGCCCACCGCGAACTGTAGGATCGATATTCCAGTGTGCAAAGAATTCTTTGGCAGATGTGTCTTTGTACGAATCTTTACCGGTTACGTAACAGGCCAGATCGACTCCAATTCCACCAGCGCCAATAATGACAATGTTTTCTTTAGGTTGAATTCCTTTTTTTAAATAATCATCGTAAAAATAAACATGCGGCAAATTAATACCTTCCATTTTCGGCCGACGCGGTTTCACACCTGTCGCAACCACCACGTGATCAAATTCAACTAGGGCCTCGATAGTTAGAACTTTTTGCTGAAGGACCAACACTCCACCCAGTTTATGCAATTGATTTTGCCAGTACCGAATACTTCGGCCATAGTCCGCTTTACCAGGTATCATTGCTGCCAAGGTAAATTGCCCTCCGGTCGAATCTTTTTGTTCGAATACAGTAACAGCATGCCCTCGCTGCAATAAAACCAGGGCCGCGTTCATCCCCGCAGCTCCGCCTCCGATAACGGCAATTTTTTTCACGACTGTGACTTTTTCGGCTCGTAACAATTCCCATTTTTTTTCTTCGGCTGCTTTCGGGTTTACTAAACAACTGGCTTTTTTATTTGAAAAAATATGATCAAGGCAGGCCTGGTTGCAGGCAATACATGGGTTGATTTCATCGACTTTAAATTGCAAAGTCTTTTGAACAAATTCAGGATCAGCCAAAAATGGCCTAGCCATCGAAATCAAATCGGCCTTACCTTCGCGGATTGCACTTTCTACAGAATCAGGGTGACTGAATCGATTGCTGGCTATTACCGGAACTTTTAAGTGTTTTCGAAGTTCTCCCGTCACCGACGAAAACGCCGCCTCCGGAACAACCGAAGCGATCGTTGGAATTCGGGATTCATGCCAGCCTATGCCCGAATTTAAAATACTAACTCCAGCTTTTTCTAATTGCTGAGCGTACCAAACCACATCACTCCATTCACTTCCATCCGGAAGCAAATCGATGATCGGCACTCGAAAAACAATCAAAAAATCTGGACCTAGTTTTTTTCGGATACCTGAAACAATTTCCAAAGCAAACCGTGC
>JAYVAZ010000062.1:0-9442 GCA_043750675.1 Pseudobdellovibrionaceae bacterium
TGTTCTAATCAAAACATGAATGCCTTATTGGAAAAAATTGATGAAAAATTCTTAAAGTCGACCGTTGTTATCCTATTTATAATTTATAGTTTTTTTGCAGTAACGGCCTACACTGCCGACTCAGAGTTTTGGACAATTGCGTTGTCCAAGTTACTTTATTCGTTCGATGGCCATATTGCTTTGCTGCAGAAGCTTCCCTTCTATTTTATTTTAAATATCCCTCATCATATTTCTTCTGATTCCTTGCTGATTTTAATGATGGAGAAAGGTTTGTTTTATCTAGTTTCGGTCGGAATTTTTTATTTTTGCTACAAGATTCTACGTTTTTACAAAATTGAGAATAAAGCGATTTCCGTGTTTTTTATTTCTCTATTTCTGTTTGAATCGGTATTTAGCCAAACCTTCCGAGTACGGTCGGACAACTTGGCCTTACTTTTCTTTCTGATCCTTTTCTATTTGGGCTTGCGTGATCTCAGCGACAGCTGGAAGCCAACAGTGCGCTTTTTTCTGCTGAGTTTATTGCTGTTTTTGACCACGCCTAAAGCTATCTATTTTCTGATTTTGTTTTTTATTTATCACATTTCAAATCAAAAACGAATTTTTAAGAGAATAAAAAGCACCCTACTCTTTTTTCTGTTACCACCTTTTATTTGTCTTTTTGTTGGTTTTATTTTGGATCAATATCAAATGCCTTACTTAAAGGACGCTTATACAAAAGCCGTACTTTATTTCTTAAACAGCTTTAACCGGCAAAGTTTTCAGTCGAATTATCTAAGTCTGGAATCTTTTAGTTTTTTATTAAGAGCCGTTTTCCGAAGCCCCCTACATATCTTTTTTATTTTTGTGTCGGTTTTTGCTGGTCTAAAATTTAGGAAAAAATTAAATAAAAATGAAGGTATCCTTATTCCTTTAGTTATTTTAGGCATTATTTTTTTAATTTTTCACAACCAAAAACTCCCCTTCTTTATTAATTCGTTACTGCTGCCGGTTTTTCTGTTTTCATTTATTGTTTTTGTTAAATGCAAAGGGCACATTGCCAAACCTTTTCAGTTTTCAAAAACCACATTTTTGGCGGTCGCTTTGACATTGGCTCTTTCGGGATATCAGATTTCACATTTGATCATTAAACAGAATGGACTTGCGCAAATTTCGGCTGTTTCCAAATTACAGACTTATTTTAGCCAATATCCCGAATCCGAAATTTATGACGGAATTGGTATTTTAAATTCAGGCAATGTATTGTATTCCTTTGCCGGACCCGAAGATCAAAATATGAAGTCAATGACCCTGGAACTGTTAAAAGAACATCGTCCTGATTTTATTATATACGTACCTAAACTTTACGAATTGGAACCTCAGTTGTCTTTGATATTAGAATATCAATATATCCCTATTGCCAAAGGCGTTTGGGCTTATGCAAATCAGAATGAAGGGCATGAATTGTCCACCTCTTTTAAAAAGATGGACTTAGATTTGCCTTACGATCTTTCTTATTATTTTGCGTTCGAGTGGTCAGAACTTTTTTAAGAAGTTCTGACACATCGTACTTGAGTAAAAATACTTACGCCGTAACCCGCCGAGCCTACTGGTAAACCCAGATCGTAACTGTTGTTGGCAATTTGGCAAAATTGATAAACCGATAAACTTGTATTAGCTGTTAAGGTAAGAGTTACGTCAAACTGCGCAACAGTTCCAGTAGATGGACTGAACGAAGCATAAGAGCCAGGGCCTTCTTTAGCGCCGCTGCTTACCATGGAATCATCTGCCGTAGCGGGAGGCCCAGCGGAAGAGCCTATTTTTAATTTTGTGCCTCGGATACCAAAAGCCGGCGCTGTAATTTTACAACTATAAGTTCCAGGTCCTAAGGTAAAGCTATCTACTGTGGTGGAAATAACATTTCCACCAACATTTTCTCTAATATTGTAGACAGATCCGAAAGTTCTTTTTACGAAAGCATTAATGGTACGAGGAGGTCCGGTAGAAGCATCACATCCGCCCCCGCCCGTATTTCCACTGGGTTGTTCATGAGTAAGTAATAACGGATCGTTTCTGACCTGCGCTCCACGTGTCATATCAATAGTGTAATTGGCCACATTTATGACCGGAAAAAAAGTGGGTGTTGCCGGCTTGAAAATCAGATTTGCGACTACTCTAACTTGCGGATTTTTAGTATTTGATAATGGAACCCAAGCAATAGCATAGCGAAACGGACAAGCATTATTTCCACTCGTTGCATCGAATGCATCACAATCAGCACCAGTTGCATTAAACCCTTTTGTTGCCGTATTAATATTATTCGCATTAGCGTTGGAAGAATTTTTTAATTCAGTAACGTAATGCATATTCGAAACGGCATTGCCGTCTTTATCTTTCAACGCATTTACCGCGCCATTTTCACAATTGTATAAAGGTAATTGCAAACATTTCAGACCGGGATTCTGAGTACCAAACGTAGTCGGGGCAGAGTCATTCGAAAAGCCCACTGTATTTGCCCACGCTTTTCCATCCAAAATTGAATCCAATACGATTTGACGTTTTTGGCCCAAAACCGCCACCACATTGGTTTTTTGCTGGGTAGCCGACATATTGGTCATTAGAGTTGCTATTCCAATTCCGACGATACCCATAATACCGGTAACCACCATCATCTCGGCCAAAGATGATCCCGTTTGCTTCTTAAGTTTGTTTAAAAAATCTTTTACGTGCCTCATTGGTCCCCCTGATGGGCTAAATATAACAAGCTTTTGATACGATACTTAATATTAAGCTTAAATAACTAATTTTAATAAGAAAAATCTTGAAATAAATTACTTTTGTCTTAATTTGATACCTTAAATATGACCCAGACCAAAGACCAATCACTATCGCTAGTAATACCCAATTTTAACGAAGAAACGGCCATTTCTACGGTCATTAGTAGAGTGCAATCTGCTAAATCATTATTGCTTGGTCATGGAATTTCATTGCGTGAAATTATTGTGGTTGATGACGGGTCACAAGATCAATCCTTAAAAATACTTCAGTTATTTCAAGATATTACTGTTATAAAACACGGCAAAAATCAGGGCTACGGAGCTGCTTTAAAAACGGGTTTTCGTCAGTCCACTTCGGATCTGATTTGTTTTTTAGATATGGACGCGACCTATGATCCCGAAGAATTGGTACAGCTTTGTGAGGTTTTACAAGATCCTCACATTAAGATGTCGTTAGGAGATCGTCTTTCCTTAATTACTGACATGCCTTTGTCGCGTAAAATTGGGAACCTGTTATACGTTGTGACTATTTATTTAATATATGGCGCGCTATTGAAAGATAGTTGTTCTGGAATGCGCGTATTCAGGAAAAAAGATTTACATGAATTCATTGATCATACTCCTGATCAATTGGATTTTGCATTGGCAATGAGTTTAATTTGTTTAAGGAAAAAATGGCCCGTGGTCGAACTTCCCATCACTTATAAAAAAAGAATCGGCCATTCCAAGTTAAATATATTTATCGATGGATTTAGATTTTTATTTACGATTTTTAAATATCGCGTGGAACGCTAACAACAAAGAGACAAGATGGAAAAGGAACTGACCCCAGGCAGACCCATCAGGGTTTACACAAATAAAAATAGTTATTTTGACTACAGTACAGATGATTTTGTAGCCAAAAAGTTAAACTATTTTGAAGGATGGAAATGTGGGGCAGGGGTAGAAAGCCTGCAGATCAATATGGATGGCGATATCTACGTTGGATCCTGCTGGGTTGGTGGAAAACTGGGAAATATTTTTTCTGATTTTAGTCTTCCCGAAGATTGGATTCAATGTACTCGAAAGGCTTGCCCTTGTGGAGCCGACATTTTTATTCCCAAGGTTAAATCCGATGAAAATAGAAAATATTTAACTAAAACTTTTAATCAAACTTCGTTAGCAACAGAAAGTGGATCTGATGTTAACAGCCTAGATATGGTGGCTATCGAAAGAACCCACACAGCCAGTCTTAAACAAATTTTTTGGGAGATTGGCCGGCGCTGCAACTACGACTGTAGTTACTGTTGGCCGGAAGTGCACAATAAAACAGATCGTCACAAGACGATCGAAGAATTGATCTCGGCCACTGATAAAATATTAAATGTATTTGCGAAAACCAGTAAGGTTAGTTTTGTTATCTCCGGTGGCGAACCAACATTAAATCCAGACTTTGTTGATTGGGTTAAATACATAAATTCGCGCGGACATATGATTAGTTTGCATTCGAACGGCAGTCGGCTTCCTAACTATTACAAAGAATTGATTCATTTGGGGGATATCAACCTAAGCGCCCATTTTGAATTCATGAACCAGGATCGATTTTTTGAAGTAGTGAAAACGGTTTGCGCTGAAAAGGTCCGATTAGAAAATAAGAACGTCGGTCATCTCGAAATTAAGTTGATGTTGACGAATAAGAACCGCAAAGAAGTGATGGCTTTTCAAAAACGACTGCTAACTATCCCCTTCTTTAACGAGTTTTGTACCTGGGCCTATGTTCCACTACGTGAAGGTTTACATAAAGAAGAACTTATCCCTGGTTATTCAGCTGAAGATTTTAAGATCTTTGGTAATGGTATAATTCCTTTATTTTCGGTTCAATGGTTTAAATATTATCCAATCAATTTTTACCGAAAATATTTATGGGTGCTTCTGTGGCCGTTTCATTTAGTAAAAAAACATTTATGGAAATCAAAAAAGCCGTATTATTTTACCAAATACCAAGTAAACAAAATAATCTATAAGGGCTTTCTTCCAGTTTATTTCGGTGCAAAAAAGAATTTGGGAATTGCGATTTCGCATATTTGGAGAATCAAGTACGTCTACTATTGGCTAAACAATTTCGTCCAGTTGGCTATGGGATTCCTGCATCGTTGCTTATTGAAATGTTATTATTTTTCAAAGTACCAAGTAAATAAAATTATTTATCGAGGTTTAGTTCCGGTTTATTTCGGAACAAAAAAAGGAATCGGCATCGCCTTTTCCCATATATGGAGAATTAAATACGTTTTTTACTGGGCAAATACTTTTGTTCAGCAAAGTTGGTTAATGCTGTTTAAGTTTATTTCTAAAATATTTTATACGCTTCGCTATCAGATTAGAACTCGTTTCGTGAAAAAAAAGACAAGTAGGTAAAATGGAAAACAATGTATTATCAAGCGATTCCTATTCAAGACTTCAACACAGCAGCAGTTTGCATAAAAATTATGTTGTTGTGAACTGGTGTATGGGAAATACGTGTAACTACGCTTGTAGTTATTGTCCAGAAAGCCTGCATAGTGCCACCCAGCCTTGGCCCAGTTTTGAAGACGTAAAACCGTTTTTGGATAAAGTGATTGAACACTATTCCGGAAAAAATATCTATTTTGAGCTAACTGGTGGTGAAGTTTCTTTATGGAAAGATTTACCGCTTGCTGCTGATTACTTAAAATCAAGAGGCTGCAAAATCGGAATTATTTCAAATGGTTCTCGCAGTTTGGAATTTTTTGGTAAACTTGTAGAAAAAATTGACCACATTTGTTTAAGTTTCCATCCTGAATCGGCAAAAGAAGAGCATTTTTATTCGGTAGTGGAATTTTTTGCTCAACGGGTGCGAACGCATGTCAATTTTATGATGAAGCCCGATCTATTTAACAAATGTTTGGCCTTTTCGTTAAAGGTTAAAAATATTCCTAATATCAGCATTGCAGTTCAACCTTTGATGGAGGGTCTTAGCGGCGCGATTTTTAACTATACGGAACTTCAGCAACGCACGATGAATAATCAGCATGATCTTATCGTAAAGCACATTAAATATAATAAAGAATATGAAGTGTATCGTGGCGCAATGGAAATGCTAATGGACGATGGCCAAAAACAAACTGTAGCCCCTCAAAATTTTATAGCGGCAGGTCAAAATTCTTGGAAAAATTGGTATTGTTATGCAGGTCTTGAGCAAATAGTCGTTGATATGAATGGAGCTATTTTCAGAGGCTGGTGTTTGGCTGGTGGACCAGTTGGCAATATCTATGATGCGGATTTAAAGTTACCTACTAAACCAATCAAATGTCCTGTGGACAAGTGTCATTGCAATCTTGACATAATGTCCACAAAAGTAAAAAATCTACCTACAGAAACTGCAATGCTAGAAAGCACTTTATGAGTCATGACAATACACCCGGAAGACCAATTCGAGTTTACAATGAAGATGGAAGTTTTTCCGATTTTAGCACCGATGATTTGGTTGGGAAAAAATTAAATTATTTTGAAAATTGGAGCTGCGGCGTCGGCAGTGACAGTATTTTTGTGAATATGGACGGCGAAATTTACGGTGCCTCTTGCAAAGTAGGTGGCAAATTAGGAAACATTTACGAAGATTTCGAAATTCCTGATAAGTGGTTACTTTGTGATAAAAAAATCTGTTCTTGCGGCGCTGACATCTTTATTCCCAAGGCGAAGACAGACGGTCATCAAAATTTATTGTTAAAAACCCGTAGCGAAAAACCAGATCTTAAAAAACGCAGTAAAACGGAACTGGCTTCCCATCAAATATTCGCATTAGAGCGCACTCATGCCTCGAATATGAAACAAGTTTACTGGGAAATTGGAAGACGCTGTAACTACGACTGCAGTTATTGCTGGCCTTGGATTCACAATAAAACCGATCGACATAAAACTTTGGAAGAACTAATCAATGCGACCGAAAAGGTTATTAATAAGTTTGCTAAAGGCTCTCAAGTAAACTTTATTATTTCAGGTGGTGAACCCTCATTGAATCCCGATTTCTTAGATTGGGTAAGATATATTTCTGCGATGGGACATTACTTAAGTATGCATTCTAACGGCAGTCGTTTACCTTCTTACTATCGTGAGCTAGTTCACTACGGAGATTTAAATTTAAGTGCCCATTTTGAATTTCTGAATGTGGATAAATTTGTTAATGTCGTCAGTGAAGTCACCGATGAAAAATTAAAAAATAAGGATAAACGCCTAGGTCATTTAGAAGTCAAAATGATGATGGCTCCTGGCCGCCGAGAAATTGCATTAGAACTTCAGAACAAAATTTTGAAAATTCCCGGTTTTAAGGACGTTTGTACATGGGCGTTTGTTCCCATTCGCGATGGCCGTATGGGTGATCAAATCAAAGAAGGATATGAACCTGAAGATTTTCAGCTGTTCGGTAATGGTGTTATTTAATGGAAACTAAGGCTTGCATGTTCCGTTGGGATTATCCCGTTCTGAATTTGCAAAGAAGCGAGGCTCGGACTTGTTGTCGAGTATTTCCTAGAAACATTACGATGAATGAGCTTTCGGAAACTAAAGATGAAATCTTTTTGAATAGTTTGCACGAACGTACCAATCGGTTAAATTTGATTAAAGGCGAAAAGGTCAGCGATTGCCATGCTTGTTGGGATCTGGAATCTAAAGGAATGTGGAGTCCCCGAACAGACTCGCAAGCCATTCTTAATTTCTGGAATTCTCAGCCGGATTCTAAATCATACATTGATCAGTTTAAATTACAAAATGGAGAGGTAGATTGGGATAGACTGGCCAAAGAAGTCACTATTGATTCTCCGTTGGTAAATTCGTATGCACCTAGAATGATTGAAATCTCTTTAGGTAATCTTTGTGATATGAAATGTATCTATTGTTCGCATCACTACAGTTCTGCCTGGGCCAAAGAAAGACTTCAGTTCAATGAAATTCCTTTATGGGAATACGAAGAGTCCGAAAAAAGTTACACCGATAAATATAATGAACATTTTTGGAAATGGTTTGAAGAAGTAGCCGTGCACTCAATGGAGTACTTAACAATCTTGGGTGGTGAACCATTAATAAACCCTCAGTTTTATGAATTTTTAGATAGAATCGAAAATATTCTTAGGGCCAAAGGAAAGTCCGGAATTACTTTAAGTATAGTTACCAATCTGAATATGTCTGAATTTTACCTTTCTAAGTTTATCAACAGCCTGCAGCGGTTAGAAAATACTTTTGCGAAGATCGACATTAACGTTTCCATGGAAAGTGTTTACGAAAAGGCCGAATATATCCGTTTTGGTCTAAACTGGAAACGTTGGGAAAAAAATCTAAAAACAATCTTGGGCATCAATCAAAAAAATATCGCTATTTCGTTACAAATGGCCATTAACGCCCTTAATGTTACCAGCCTAAAACCTTTCTTGTCTTACATTTTGGATCATTACCAGGGTTATACGTTCCCCTTATATGCTAGACAGAATATTGTTTCTACACCTGCGCACTTTTCGACCAGCATTCTGCCAAGTTCTTTTTCATCGCACATCAAAGAGGCAGCGGACTTTGTCGAAAAAAATATGAGTGTTCTGAACCAATCCGTCGACTGGGATTGGGGTAGGTGGGATCGTTATCATTATTTTTTAACCCGTCTTGAGAATACTATTTCCCAAAACAAACCGGATCCGGTTTTAAATAGGGAATTTAAAAAACAGGTAGAGAATCTGGATTTCAAGCGTAAAACAAACTTCGTTTCGGTTTTTCCCGAATATAAAGAATTCTGGAACTCAATTTAGTCTTAAATACCTAATTCCGCAGAAAATGCCGGGAAGGTTTCCGAAAAACTCTCTTTACGGTAAGAATCGCAGCTGTCGTTAAAACTTAAAAATTTTTCCCAACTTTTTAATTCTTGTTTTTTAGAAAACATAAAATTAATTATGTTCTGAATATCCTTATCGGTATGGGGGAGAACTTCTTTACGATATTCATTTAAATTTTCCCTAATGGTTTCTTTCAAATTCTCGGGCAAATTAACCACCGAATAATAAGATGGAAAATGAACCAAATTGATAAACACCCAAAGATCGGGGAATTGGCTGCGGAAAAAATTAAAAATATCTTTAAGATAAAAAATATTTAAAATGCCTACAGTGACATAAATAACGGGTTGAAGCTGTATCGACTTCACTTGATTGTATTTTTCGATATTGGCTATCACATTTTTCCATTTGGCCCCGTGGCGTTGGTATTCAAATCTTTCGAAAAGATCATCGATACTAAGGTTTAATGTAACCCTCTTAAGTTTCTTGCTATACTCAACTAATTTATCTGAAAACACAGTCCCATTTGAATTCAAAATGACTGAAACATTTTTACTATTTTCTTTTTGGGTCAAAATTTCCAATACCTGATAAAAATCTTCATTGATTAATGGCTCGCCACCAAAAATCTCTACCACTTCCAAATTTTCAGCCCAGTTTTCTAGGCTAACTCTATTACTATTGTTATCTAAGAAATTAGATTTCGAAATTTTAATAATCTCGTCGACATTCCATTTTCCGGTCTCTTGGGCTTCTGCGATCCATTTAGTAGACAACCAAGGGCCGCAGATACGGCATTTCAAGTTACACAGATTGTTTAACTTAATGTCCAAACTTTTTGGCGTTGATGACTTCTTGGAAGCGAATTCAGCATTTGGG
>JAYVAZ010000063.1:0-5122 GCA_043750675.1 Pseudobdellovibrionaceae bacterium
TTCAAATGACATGAAGATGCCTGTCTCGTTGTAATTGTTCGCACCATTGATTAAAAAATCAATCCCCAATAGAGTTTTTCCAGAACCGGCACCTCCAGAAATCAAAGTGGTTCTATTTTTCGGAAGCCCGCCTTCAGTGATTTCGTCAAAGCCTTTGATTCCAGTTGGGCACTTGGAAAATTGATTCTGCTTTGAAACAGGTTTTTTCTTAGAAGTTTTTGGCATATATTAATCCTTAATGGTATTTAATAGCACAATTCATTGCTCTATTGTTTAATTCTTCCGTTTGCATATCCGTGCTCTTTGCCGGGCAACTAAAATGAGTTATTTTGCCCCGCACGCAATCATAAATTCAGCCTCGCATAATGCTAAATACACCAAGCTTTATTATAGCTTTAACACCTACCTTAAAGCAGAGGCCGAGCCAAAATGCTCGGCAATTGAAAGACTACAGAAATTGCGCGTTGAGCTATGTAAAAATTGTGGGGACTGGAAATAGAAAGCCTAGTCCGCAAAGCACTTGAGTTTAAGCGTTAACAACCTCTAGCTCGCACTAGCGGTTGTTAAGAAGTTGCTGACTGACTTCAGCATGGGAATCCAATTCCATCACAAATCAATTCTCAGATAACAGACTGAAATCTGAGCTAGGGCCCGAGAAAGCGGGTACCGGGATTTTCTTCTTTTTAAAATTTAAATTTCATCACTTCCGTATAGTACGATTAGATTTTTTTGTTTTGGCAACTACTCGCTAATTCGTAGTTTTAAATCCAGACAACATCTGGAGAAGACTTTTGCTGTCAATTGGCTTTGAAAGAAAATATGAAAATCCAGATACTTTCGTTATCAATTCCATGATTTAAATTTCGTAAAAAGTTCTCCCGTAATTGATTTTAGCCTACTGGCTTAGTCCTGCAATTCGTCTATCATATAAACTCCATTTTAACTTCCGCTTCAAAAAACTGATCCTTATCTAACACTTGAACTCCTACATCCTTTGCTGCATCAATTACAGCTTGGTCACCAGCAGCTGACGTAAACAAAATTGACCGATCCGATAGCCCAAGTCTTTTTATGACTTGCGTGCCTGACTCTAGCTTTTCGCCATTTACGGTTTCTAAATGGTAATCAGAGTATAATTTAAAATCAATCTGGTTTGTATTTAGCCAATTTTCTAACTCGCTTGGCGTCGATACGATTGTATATGCGCTTTTGTTAACTCCGGCGCGTTTAAATTTTATATCAATCATGATGTGATTCGATTTTTGATCTTCTAAGATTAATAGGTGCTGGCCACGATCAATTGTGATGATATGTGATCCTTTTGATTTTTTTGGAATACTCATACTGACAACCGTACCCTTTCCAAGAGTAGATTCGAAATCTAGTTTACCACCGATACTTTCAACAAACTTCTTGGCGTAATAAATGCCAATGCCTGTTCCGTTTTCTTTACCTGACGTAAATCCTTTACTTCCAATTTTTTCAAGATCACCTTTCGAGATGCCTTTACCAAAATCCTTGATCTGTAGAATCGTTGATTTATCATCTAATGATAGCTCGACGATAATTTTAGACCCATTCTCAGAAGCTTCGACTGCATTGTTGATCAAATTTGAAACTGATCTTTCGAATTCTAATGAATTCAATTCAGCATTCACTTCAGAGGAATTTTTTACTATAAGTTCAATACTGGCTTGATCTGTAAATTGAATGCGTTTTGAACCCACTAACTTTTCCAAAAAACGATTTAAATCAATTGTTTCTGTATGCAAATTTGAACTGCTGCCGTCCGCAAGTGACTTCTTAGTTTGATTTGAAATATCTGAAACAATCGTTTTGATTTTATGAATTGAATCATTAAAATGGTTTTTTTGTTCATCCGTTAGTCCTGTTGATCGTCGCGATAATATTTCGATATTTCGAACCGATCCTATAATGTCATGGCCAACCCTTGAGGCGATTTCACCCAACATAATTTTACTTTGATTTTGAATCGCAACCTGATGAGCTTCTTCAACCTGATTCTTTTTGTCTTTCCACCACGTCATAAGCGTCGGTAGTGCTTTTTCTACTAGTTCTGATGGACGATCTTTTGAAATAAAATCGTTGATGGCCTGCTTGAAAATTTCTTCACGTTTTACATGCTCTTGATTTTCGACTGATCGTATGACCGCGACCAATGCAATAAGCATTAATAGCAAAAATGCGACTCCGCCGAAAAAAACTGAGTTTAAGACTTTAGATTCCACGTCGAAGGCAAGAAACATTTCATTGCGGCCCGGAATTTTATAAAATGCGCGGCTGTGTAGAAATCCAACTCGCTTAATAACGACTTCTTGATTCATTTCAGGGATATCAGTAGCGTCTAAACTGAATGGATCGCCAAAGTGCAGTCGTTCTCGAATTTGATCCTTGTCGATTTTGACTAACTTTACGGCCCGCACATAGTCACTCGAAAGTAAAAATCTTTGATTTTTTGTTGATGAGGTTAATAAGTTGCCTTGTTGAATTAAGGCCGACTCTGTACGTACCCAGTTGAGCATCAGTTCATGACCGACTGAATTTAAATAGTAATCACAAAGCCAGTAGATGCCTGTCATACTTATGATGACAGCGACCAAAAAAATTTGAACTGGCTTTTTACGAGAGATTTTTAAAGACATAATCTCTCCAGAGCACCACCAACAAAAGGTGGCTGATTTTCAAAATAACAACGGTGAACCTGAAATAGGTCATGAAGCTCATGTTTTACGGCTTCATCAATTTCAAGCCGAGGCAAAGAAACTGACTCGCTGCCTCTTGCATCAAGACGTTTTCTGATTAAATGGTTTCCGTGACCAAGACCAAAATAAGCCAGACGCTTTTCGTAAAAAGTGACGGGCTCAACATTTTCTACGCGGATCTTTTCAATTGCTAAGCCATGACGATATAGCTCATCCAGTGACCGCAGCAAAGTTAGCTCTGTATCTTCAACTAAACCGCAAGCACCACCAGAAATATAGCCGCCAGATCGGAGACGACCAAAAAGAATGACTACCGCTAAGCCATTTGAGTTTTCAATTTTTGGTTTAATTACAAATACTTCTTCCAAATCACACTGATCTTTTATAACGGAAACGTAAGGTGAAATTTTATGATTGCTTGCATAACTGCTTATCGACTCAAGTTTAAACGCAATGGTCTCGTCATCCCACCATTTTGCCCAAACATATCTTTCAACGGCTTCAGCCAATGCCGATTCGCGAGCTTTTGATTCGGCATTTTGATAAAACATTGGATAGGCAGCAAAGCCATCTGATCGTTCTGTCATGCACGACTTGATTTTATTTTCGTATCCAGAACGAAATGCAAGTCGCTCAACTCTTTCGGATAAAGCCTTAAGAAGTGCTATATTGCCGTCATCAGCAAATCCAGTTGTCGAGTTTTCAGAAATTATTTTCGACTTATCCTCGTCATGACATACAAACCAATAGCGGTCGCCAACTTTAGAAACGTCCATATTCTTAGGAAGGCGATTTCTAAGTTTTAATTCTTTAAGCAAAGAGGTTAGACCTGCTTGTACGTCAGTCATTAGTTAATCCATCCTAAAAACCTGCCAAGGTGCAGGGGATGTAATTGAAACTGGCGCTTCCATAATCAACGAGCTATCTTTCGCTGCATAAAACCGTCTAACATGAGTGAAGACATTGAAAAGTGATTGGCTATAAATATGTTGATTAAGTTTTACAAACGCTGATTTTTCGAGGCTGGACGTTTTCAAATTTCTGATTAAGTTTTGCATTTCCTCGTCTTGGTTTACGAATTGAAGAGTTTTATGCATATTAGGCGTCATCAACATCTGAATATCACCAGCGGGATCAAAGGCCCAAAAACCAGTTTGAAATCCTTTAACAGCGGCTTTGCCGGATAAAAACAATTCGTCTTCGTCTTTCTGAGTTTCCTGAACAACAGGTGGTGCAGACTCAATTCCAAGCTCTGAAAATACTCTTTCCATAACGACGACAAAAATAGATTTCGGATTATTCGTCGCCTTCAGCCACTTAATCGGCTCACTTTGCAGCTGCGACTTACAGCGAGCAATATCATCTGCTGTTAGCTCAGATGAAATACCGTCGTAAAGTTCTTCGTTTTTTAAATACCCCGGCAGCAGATCGGTAAAGACGCTTGATTCAGATTCACGAGCGTCGCCAACCATTTTATGAAACGCATTTCTAAAGGCCTTCGCAAATACTTGTCGACATTTTTTATCTTTAAAAGCGCCCACATTCGGGTTTATCACTAATCCTACAATTCTAGAGGCTGGCGCAAAAGAAATTTGAATTTTTGATTGAAGCTCTTTAATTTCATCAATCGAGTATCGAAGTTCACTTCCAGCAATTATGGTTTGCGCATCAAACTCGTTCGCAGTTCTTACAACTTCTTGAGCGGACATATACTTGAAATAAAGTTTTTGCGGAGCCTTCAAGCCATGAATAGGATCTGCGTCTTGTTTTTCAAATTGAAATTCATTTTCTGTTTTTGAAAGCATCTTGTAATGACCGCTGGATGGAATTTCCTTGCATGTAATCTTATTTGTCGCAACATCTACGCAGCTTTTTGGAATTACAGAAAATATTTCTAAGCAAAAACGAAATAACGGATGATCTTGTTTTTTATTGAACTGAATTTTAACGGTTTGACCATCAACCTGAATTCCTTCAGGCAGTGATTTTAAAGCAACTTTGGATTTGGACCACTCTTTTACACCTTTAATATCTTCAATAACCGGAAATGTTGGGCGCGTGTAAACCATTCGAGCAACAGCAAAAGCCACATCCGCCGATGTTAGATCAGAGTTGTCTGAATACTTCAAACTTGATTTAACCTTCCAAGTCATAACCTGGGTCTGATCGTTGTACTCGAACAGGTCTAAAATCTTACTCGTTAAATCGCCCTTGAGATCGACTTCCAACGGTGTTGCATACAACATGCGAGCAACTGGCAGATTCACGGTCTGGTCAGCATCTAGCGGATCAAGCGACGTCGCCGCTGACGTTTCAGTTATGACATAGGTGTAATGATCTTTTTTGATCGAGTGACTATAAATCATAATAATCACCCCCAACCCAACAAGGGCTATTGC
>JAYVAZ010000064.1:0-1517 GCA_043750675.1 Pseudobdellovibrionaceae bacterium
TCGTATTCGGACAACTGAAAATTTTCAATAAATCGATTTACCCGCTGACTGGGAAGTTCAGGAATACTGTTCTTAAATTTTAAAATCAGTTCATCGGTCAAAACGATAGGTAACAAATCAGGATCGGGAAAATATCTATAGTCCATTGCATTTTCTTTAGTCCGCATAGAAGTGGTTTTATTTTTATCGGGATCCCATAAGCGAGTTTCCTGAATAATTTGTCCACCACCTTCGATGACATCCACCTGACGATCAATTTCGTACTCCAATGCTTTTTCTACAAATCGAAATGAATTGATATTTTTAATTTCGACTTTTGTACCCAGCGTTTTTTCACCTTTTAAGCGAACGCTGACATTGCAATCGCAACGTAACGAACCTTCTTCCAAGTTCCCATCACAAACGTCCAAATAGCGCAGGATCTGTCGCATAGTCCTAGCATACTCTGCTGCTTCGGCAGGTGAAGTCATGTCGGGTCCGGATACGATTTCTAATAAAGGGATACCGGCACGGTTGTAGTTTAATAATGTGTATTCGCCGTAATGATTAGATTTACCAGCATCTTCTTCCATGTGTGCCCGAGTAATGGAGACTTTTTTGGTTTCACCATTTAATTTAAATTCCAAAAACCCATTTTCACAAATCGGTTCATCATATTGAGAAATCTGATAACCCTTCGGAAGATCTGGATAGAAATAATTTTTTCTGGCAAAAATAGATTTTTTTCGAATATTACAACCCAACGCTAGTCCTGTCATAATTGAATACTCGATGACTTTCCTATTTACTACCGGAAGGGACCCCGGCATTCCCATGCTAATCGGAGAAGTATTTTCATTGTCTCCGGCATCAAAATTTGTTGCGTCTGAACTAAAAATTTTGCTTTCGGTTTTTAGTTGCGCATGAATTTCTAAACCGATAACGGCTTCAAACCGTGAATTAGGAGACATGGGCAAATCTCCCTTTTTGTTCTGCGGTGGATTCCAACGCCAGGGCCGCATTTAGCATTTTTTGTTCTTGGAAGTGAGATCCGGTCAACTGAATACCTAATGGTAAACCTTCTTTGGAAAATGAAAACGGTAAACTCATACCTGGCAAGCCTGAAAGGTTTGTTGATACGGTAAAAATATCATTCAAGTACATGGTCAGTGGGTCATAAATACGACTGCCGATTTTAAAGGCTGTTGATGTTGTAACCGGACTTAAAATCACATCACAAACTTTAAAGGCTTCATTAAATTGTTCCCGCAGAAGCCTTCGTACCTGGCAAGCCTTCCGATAATAAGCATCGTAGTACCCTGAGGATAAACAATAAGTGCCTAACATAATTCGTCTCTTTACTTCGGTACCAAATCCTTGTCCGCGGGTTTGCGAATAAAATTCATCCAATGATAAATCCGACAATGATTTGAAGTCGGCTCGGTAACCGTATTTGACTCCATCGTACCTAGAAAGGTTGCTAGAACATTCGCTAGCCGCGATTAAATAATAAATGGGAACTGCATATTCTGTTAAAG
>JAYVAZ010000065.1:0-6195 GCA_043750675.1 Pseudobdellovibrionaceae bacterium
CCGGATGACGACCGCATCCGCCCCGATCGCGGCCAGCGCTAAATCGTCCGGTGGCTACCATATTTAACAGGGTTAAGGCCGAGTATTCTGCGGGTGTTAGTACAATGTAGGTCTTGATGATCTCGATAGAATCGTCACCAATTTGTTTTAATTCAACTAAGGCTGTACAAATTTGGTCTTTTTTGGCGGCACGTTGGCAGGCAGCTGCGACTTCGTCGATGCTGCTGGTACGTTCTTTATTTTCAAGGTCTGTTTCCGGAGAAAATTGCGCACTTACCACTGCCGAAAACAGCAGTACAAACAGTAGAGGAAAAATTAAAAATATAGGATTCACCACTGAAATGCGTATCATAGGTTTTTCTAAACTTAGCATTAACGGTTTTGTTTGTGCAGATTAAAATGCCAAGTCCAGGGTCAAATTAACCAAAAACTAGTAATATTAATTTAAATTAATCAAAGCAAATCTTGTTGAATTGCTTTAGCGCTCATAGCAGTTTTGGCTGCAGGTGCGCGGCCCTTAGTCATCAGCCAGGGAAACTCCCGTTGGTGTTTCCAATTGTAAGACCTGTGCTTTCAGTCGAAACAACATCACTAGTCCCGGAACTGCCATAAACATCGATAATACAAAAAATGTCGGCCAGCCTATAACGCCTGTTAATGTTCCTGCTAGTGGCCCCACCCAAACTCTACCGATTGATGATAAAGCGGTAAGTAAGGCGTATTGTGTAGCGGTGAATTTTTGATTACACAAAGCCATCAAGAACGCTACGAAAGCAGTGGTTCCCATTCCGCCCGTGATATTTTCAAATGCGATCGCCATCAACAATAACCAATCCACTTGCGATGGCTCTTTTAGGCTTACGATAAGTAAATCGAACGCGGGCAAAGTAAAACTTCCCCAAGCACCTTTTCCTTGGACAGCAACAATCCAAAATCCAACATTAGAAACTAACTGTAGAATTCCAAAAATCATCAACGCCCGATACAGTTTTAATCGAACCATAATGGCGCCGCCGATAATTGCACCGATGATTGTTAGCCAAATACCGATCACTTTATTAACAACTCCGATTTCGGCCTGCGCAAATCCTACGCCTTTAATTAAAAAGGGAGTTAATAAAGACCCAGCGAACGCATCACCTAACTTATACAGAATAATAAAAATCAGAAAAGCGCTGGCGCCTTTCATGCTGAAGAAATTTTGCATAGATATATTAAGTGTTTCGAATTTGGCTTTTTTAGAGGTCCACCAGGCAATAGGCAACGTAATTGCAATTCCTATAAGAAGTACAACTAGATCCACCCACTTAGTTGCGTTTGCCGAAAGTACAGCTGCTATATCTGGGGTTGCGGGATCGGCAACTGCAAACATTTGCGTTGCTAAACTGGTTAGTGCGGGTGAAATCAAACGTGTAGTTAACTGATATCCAAACGCGACCGCTACTATCAACGCAAAAAAGCCGATTAAATCATTTTTGGCATTTGTAGTTGGGGCTACGTTAGTTTTCGGTACACTTGGAGTAAACAAAAATGAAATGACCATCGAACCCAACATGATGGCTGCCATAATTTGATAAATATATGACCAACTCCAGCCATTTCCTGTAACCGAGTCGGCCCAAACAAAGGCAATACCGCCAGATAAGATCATCGCTAAACGATATCCAAAAACATATAAGGAAGAACCTAGGCCTCTTTCGTCAGCGGTTACGACATCAGTTCTGTAAGCATCAATCACGATATCTTGCGAAGCCGATAAAAAAGCAACTAATACGGCAATCAATGCAAATGTTTCGGTGTTTTCCGAAGGCGAGAACTGGGAAAGAACAAATAAAGTTACCGCAAGCAGTCCTTGTGTAATGACTAGCCAGCCCCGGCGGCGACCTAGAAACGGAACTTCGAAGCGATCCATTAACGGCGCCCATAAAAATTTAAAAGTATATGGGATACCAACTAAACTAAAAAAGCCAATGGTAGCCATATCAATTTTGTCTATGGTTAACCAAGCTTGCATGGATTGGCCAGTCAACGCTAACGGAAGCCCGCCTGTAAAACCCAAAAATAAAGTCATGACCAGTCTTATATTAAAAAACTTTTTCAGCATGATTTCCCCCCAAAGGAATTTATTTTATATCTAAACTTTTACGCATTTTCCAAAGAAGATGGCTGATGTAGGGACGGCGATCTTCCCCGGTGGTAACCATGATCAATTTGGTAATTTTTAAGTCACGAGAATCGGTAAACAAAACAATCAACATTTCATTAACGAAATTTGTGTTTAAAGTAATGTAATTATCAGTGCCGACTCCCAATTGAACCCCCTTTTTTTCCCACCAAGAAAAAGGATGATCTTTGTAATCGTCAAACTGTCCGGTTAATTTGTTATTCGAAGACGGCAGGGCAATCAGCGATACGCCTTTTTGCATTAAACGATTTAAAACGTCATGCTGATACTGTTCTACTTCGCGGGCGGTATGGAATTTCGCTTTTACGAATTGCGTATGTTCCGCCTGCGTTAGTTTTTCGCCACGAATAAGCTTATCCAAAACGGGGCGATGATTTCCCCAATCTAGTTCCGACATCTCCCGAAATTCGAGATCTTTATTGTTTATCGGCTGACCTTCTTGGTTTTTCCGCCAAATGGTTTGATACAAACGGTGAAAATAATAATTAGGATTTATGCCCAGACTTAATCCATGTTCTAAGGTATCAATATGCCAAATATTCATGGCATTATCGACGGCTTGAATTCCTTTTTTAAGAGTGTAAAAAGTTTCTCCATGATGGGATCGGATTTTAAATCCACGATATTGTAATTTTCTAAAGCCCTTATGGAATTCGTTAAAGTGTTCTTTACGGTAAAGATCATTTTCATTCCCTACCGTATCTACATCAGTCATGTGTTTTTGTAAAAACGGATATTTATCTAACAGCTGTACCAGTTCATTAACCTGGGCCTCAAAGTGCTCTTTGCGACTTTTGTATTTTTGGGAGTCAAAGAATGAAGACTCTTTGCGGAATGAAGGTGAAAGGGTAAAATTAAAATCGGGGTGTTTATCCTGAAACTTTTTAAAACCTTCATAGATTCCCAGAACCACATCTTCCGAAGTGACATTTTCGCCACCAGGAATTTGATCAGAAGCATTGGAAGAAGATCGCGAAAGAGTAAATTTTAAACGGATCTTACCAACATTGTATTTGTAGTAAACTTCATGGGCTAGGTGTTCGGCGCTTTCAATGTGCGCCTGCTTATCGACCAAAATTAATTTTGGTAAAAAAAGAATCTTTAAGTAAGTTAAAAATCCCTCATTTTCTTTAAGGCGAATGAGGCGATCTACATCAGCTACTGAATTAATGGGCCAAGAAGTAGGACCATAAACATCTGTAATTTTCTTTTCGTAAATGGCTTTGTTTGGCCCTTCAAATAACTTTTTTAGGCGCGGGAATAAAAATTCTGCATTTAATGCCCCGGTTAAATGAATATGTTCTTCATTATAACGTAAAGGAAACAAACGGAAAAATTCGAATAAACTATGGGCAAAAGGATGTTTTAGTAAAATATGAATGGGAAGTTCATTTTGTTGAAACAAAGAAAGTTTTTTCTTAAAGTCTAAAACGTCTTCGTAGGCTTTTTCGTTTTCGTTCTTAATATCACTGTTTGCAAGAAGTTCGATCGTATCTTCCAACGAAACCCCGTTGGTTTCGCTGATAATTCTTACGATATTTTTAAGTAAGTTTTTTTCCATGCCCTAAGTCTAGTAAGAAATCCTAAATCTTACAAATACTTATACATGACTTTGTGTAAGTTTATTCCGGGGATATCAAAGAGTTCGCCGTGAAATTGGAAGCCTAATTTTTCATAAAACGAAAATGCAATAAGACGAGCATTACACCAGACATAGTCGACGTTTCTTTTTTTGCATTCATTAAGCCCGTAAATTAAAACGGCTTTCCCTAAACCTAAATTTTGCCTCGTGCTTTCGGTCGCCATTCCGCGAAGCCGATAACCAAAGCCGTTGAATTCGGATTTGGATTCTTTGACAAAAGTAGCGACGCTGCCCAATTGATTTTCTAAATAAACTGCGACATGAAAAGTGTCAGAGTCGTCGTCATCAGGGTACATTGCTTTTTCGATTTTTTCACCGGGGCGAAGAATTTTATGACGTAGTGGTAAAATGTCTGCGGCAGTAACTAACTTTATTTCCATATCAGAAATATAAAGCTAACCAGCCTTGTATTGCAAATACTGTAACCACTCGGAAGGCACTCCGGTTTCATTTTTGATTTCCAAATCGCTACTAGGAAGCCACGCAGGAATATCAGGCTTCTTTAATAAAGGCATATTTGCTGTTGTAGGTGTTCGGTTTGCTTTTCTTTGATTGCACTCGCGGCAAGCCGCCACTACATTGGTCCAGTTTTTTGGGCCTTGTTTGGAAGCCGGTATAACGTGATCTAAAGTCAGATGTTTTGTCGAGAATCTTTCCCCGCAGTATTGGCAGGTAAAGTTATCCCGAATGTAAACGTTCTCGCGGCAAAATCGTACCGCTCCATAGGATCTTGGTTTAACATAACTTTTTAAACGCAATACACACGGTAATTGGAATGACTTGGTAACGCTTCGCGCAAAGACGTTGTGAAATTCAAGAACTTCAACTTTACCTTGGAACCAAAGAACTAAAGCTTTTTGCCAACTCACTATCTTCATCGGCTCATAACTAGAGTTCAGAAGTAAAGATCGTCTCTCGCTTGCATATGTGTACCCCGTTTCAGAGGCGAAGAATCCATCTGCAGACATACCTAAATTATCGCCTCAAATTTAAGCAATCTCAAGTCCATAAATGCATAAATCTCTTGATGAGACGGTATAAGAATGTTTTATAGTTTGTTTTCAATTATAAGAGTTTTCACAGATTAGGAGGAGAAAATGCCATCTTTCGACATCGTTTCCGAAGTAGACGTTCAAGAAGTTGATAACGGAGTTAACCAAGCCAAAAAAGAAATCGAAGCCCGATATGATTTTAAGGGAAGTAAAAGCGAAGTTAAGTGGGACAAAAAGGAAATCACTATCTTAGGTGATGACGAATATAAAATGGGTGCAATGAAAGATATCTTGCAGACCAAACTCAGCAAACGTGGCGTTGATATTAAGGCCTTAAAGTTTGAAAAAATGGAGCCCGCCGGGGGGCAAATGTGGCGTCAAAAAGTGACGATAATTCAAGGGCTTGAAAAAGAAGTCGCTAAAGAAGTTATAAAGGTCATTAAAGATTCCAAGTTAAAAGTACAAGCACAAATTAATGACACCAAGGTTAAGGTCGAATCAAAAAGTATCGATTCGCTGCAAGAGGCAATGGCATTGTTAAGACAAAGTAACTTTGCTGTACCGATCCAGTTTAATAATCTGCGCTAAACTTGGACTTTCCTAGAGTGAAGAATCCATTTCCAGACTTGTCTATAAACATAAAGTTTGTTATTTATTAATTAGTTAAATCCGCGTTCCATATGTTCTGTTCCGAATTTTTCCGGTAGATACTCTGGCTCCTGCGGTGACCCTACACAATACCGAAGGAGGTCTTTATGGGTAAAAAGTTATACGTTGGTAATCTGGCATTTTCAGTAAGAGACGAAGCTCTACAAGCTGAGTTTTCTAAATTTGGTGCAGTTCTTTCTGCACGCGTAGTTACTGATCGTGATTCTGGACGCAGCAAAGGTTTTGGATTCGTGGAATTCGAATCCGATGATGCAGCTAATGAAGCAGTTGAAAAATTAAATGGCCAAACTTTCGAAGGCCGAAATATCAATGTAAGTGAAGCAAAACCACGTGAACCAGGTGGCGGCGGAGGCGGTGGACGCGGCGGTGGCGGCGGACGTTTCGGCGGTGGCGGAGGCGGTGGACGCGGCGGTGGTGGTGGCGGACGCGGCGGCGGAGGCGGTGGCTTCGGCGGTGGTGGCGGAGGCGGTGGTGGCGGAGGCGGCGGCTTCGGCGGCGGTGGCGGACGTGGCGGTGGCGGTGGACGTGGCGGTGGCGGCGGCTTCCGTGACGAAGGCTAAACCCAACTCTTCCTATTGTTTCACTACCTAAAGTTAATAAAACATTAAGTTATCTAGTGACCATCTAAGCGGCAGTCCATAAAATAGAATTATGACTGCCGTTTTTATTTTTACCCAACGATTCTTTTTTTCCCTTCTTGTTTTTTC
>JAYVAZ010000066.1:0-4157 GCA_043750675.1 Pseudobdellovibrionaceae bacterium
GTTTTTTTCAAGGATAATGTATGTCAGCTGTCATCCATTTTTGCCAATATAAAGGCGCAAACTGTGGAGTCTGCATTTGCAGATATAGCGCTAGGAATTTCAGATTCGCAAAGTCGTATTAAAATAGATCCTTTTTTAGATTTATATTTTGGAAAGAATAGAAAATTATTCGATTCGGTAAATTCAGTTCCCCAGAAATGAAATCTAAAATTTATAGTGGTCAGTTTGCCCCGGATGTCTTCCTGCTTGTACATCAACACCACTTCCAAAAAGTCTTCTTGATCTGGGATACAATCTCCGTCAATTTCTACTATCTAAACCGTTAGAAAACGGAGAAAAGGAATATTTCTTTGTTGTTGAAGGGAGGTTAATTTGGAGTCACAGACCAGTGGAGAAAGTGCAGATAACAAAGAGACATTCCCAGGTAGACGAGGTATTTCAGCATCACCTTAATTTTTGCTCCACCTATTGACCTTTCTTACATCCCCTCCCCCTTCCTCCCCCCCCGTAAAACATCGCATTTTGGCACAGCCATTTTGCAATAGTTTGAGTGTTTGAAACATAGTGTTTGTTAAATCAATTTTACAGAGGTTCTATGAAGTTTGCGGTTACAATTTTGAGCGCGGAGTCTATATGCCTAACATCTACGGTTCAGGCGGCGCCATATACGCAAAGTATGAAATGCAAAACTACAAAAGGTCCTACCGTGGGATACCAGCTAATTGGAGGCAAATTTAAAGTGCAGTCTGTGACTGACTTTGATGCGGTTTGCGCTCCGGGAGGTTGTGCAAATGATGAAATTTGAAAAAGTGAATATTAGATCGTGGACCCGAATCAGATGTGATTTAGTAGGCTTTATTTTTATTATTTTCTTTACTGCTCTTTCCTCCGCTGCGGCACCCACCCTTGCGCAGAAACTTCTCAAAGATGATGACGGACGTAGGCTGATCCCTGATATTATGGAACTTGCTGACGGAAGTATTATTCCCGAGAACATATTTGAAATCTACGACTCACGCATATTGCCGAAAGTCTTGTGGCAAGAATTGCATTATCACGGACACAGCCAAAAGGATTAAGCAAATTAACTGACAGAAAGGTCGAAGCCATGAAGGATTCGCCAATGTCTATTGGAGGATATTTTGCTTTAGATATACCGCGAGAGGCCCGGGAAATACACATTTACAGAACCACAAAAAATCTTCGACGAATTATCCAAACGGGTTTGCTAAACATGCATCAAACTGGAACGAGCTCGTTTGATGCGGATTCGTACAGACGACTGACTGCTGAAGACAAGTTTGCAGGACTTCGAATTTCTAGAAAAAACGATCAACTTCGCCCTGAAGATAAATCGAATTTTCTGCGGCCAAAATATGGAATATTAGAAGTTAAGACTGATTTCTATTTTGGAGTTGTTGAAAATACCGCCTTTGCGCAATTGGGACAGGTAACTGTCGTACTAAAATCTGACGTTATTAAGCGAACGACGTATACTTATGATGACAGCTTGCTCATGTACGAGGGTCAATCAGAAACACTTTCTAAATCGGCAGTTAAGAGGCTACTTAGACCGCTTAGCGAAGCCCATCTTTACCTATCTATGCCTGCCAATTATTTCGAGACTCAGGTATGGGGCAAAATAGATTTGCGCGATGTTAAAGAATGGATTGTTGGTGACGCTGTCACTGCAGCTGAGATCAATATTTTGAAAGAAAGTGGGCTTCCAATATACCGTCAAGCGCCAGTAAAATATGGCGATCAGCGAGTGACTGGTCGGTTGAGTCGTGAACGGGGCAAGCTACTCTTCCCTGGCGATATGCAGATCGTACGACAGCTTTATTCGCGCTTGGACAAAAGCAAAGGAAAGATGCAAGGGTCTTCTAGTGGTGTATCTTGCCAGAAGATTTTTAGTCAGTTTTAATTTTTTTAAGATTGGCTTAACATTTTTGGTCTTGCACTCCGACTCCTGTGGTACAGATGCACGATCGGACCATCGATATTACGGGTTGTGGCCGAATCTGTATTGGAAAAATGAAAATCAATTTAAGTCAGGTCTTTGCCGGACAAACAGTTGGAATTAAAGAAGCAGATGATGGTGTTTGGCTAGTTACTTTTAAACAGAGCCAGCGGTGCTTGTAACGGCTCGTAACATACGCGTTGATGCGTGGAACTGATAAAAAATCCGCAGGGGCCGGCCGGGAATACTTTGGGTTGGAATCAAAAAGGCCTTTTATTTGTCTAGGAAAAATTTCCAGTAGCAAGACTGAACAAAACCAAATCGATTTAGTCATTGCATAATCCCCTTGCAAAGAACCTTTTAGACCACGTGTTATTCTTGTTAAGTGAAACCTAAACCCATACATGTAGGGCAGTTTCTAAATTATCGAGGGCAATTTTGGCCATTCGAGGCTCACGATAGCCACTTAGTCAAAATTATGTCGGATTTTTTTATCTAGCGCACGACATGCGCTATTGTTTTGTTAAAAGGGACTTCGTTTTGCGGTGATAAACATAAACGCAAATCATAGACAGTAAAATAAAAATGCCAACCGCGGGGCCAAACAAAAAACCGATTTTTGTTCCGGTTTTGTCGGCCAAAGAAGCATCCAACCAAAACCCCGAAAGGCCCAGGGCAAAACTTCGCGCTAGTTTTCCCATCAGTTTCCACAACCCAAAAATCTGTCCGTAACTATGGACTCTAAAAGTCGAATTGATTTTGTTAATTTCGTAAGTGAGAATTTTTTCAATCAGGCTGGAGCTGCCCATTAGGATTCCGGCCAAGATACTAGCAACAGATAGGCAAATCCAAAATTCCCCAGCCGGTAGCCGGGGATATAAAATTAAAGCAACTACTCCCAATAGCGAAGTGCCGACCAGTAAAATGCGCAGGGAATTTTTTTCGTTAGAGACCTTGAACCAAAAGGGAACCGAAACAATAAACACCATAAAAAAAGTCAGAAGAATGGTTTGGGTTTGTGCTAGAGTTAGGCCCAATTTCATTTGATAAAAGTAAATGGCTAAGGAAGTATTTATTGTTAGTCCAACATTAAAAATAAAGAATGCGATTAACAGGTAGAAAACCGGCATTTTCATTACCATCTTAAAGTTCAATTTGTTTTCTATTCGTGTGGAAAGCTGTCCTTTGCGTTTAGAAAAATAAAGTATGGTCGGAAGAAAAGACATCAGGCAAAGTGCCAGAATACAAAAACTCATTTGCGAAAAGGCGGTGCTGTCGGCGCCTTCTTTTAGAAAGATTTTCGGAGCC
Organism: Pseudobdellovibrionaceae bacterium; assembly: GCA_043750675.1. Lineage (GTDB taxonomy): Bacteria > Bdellovibrionota > Bdellovibrionia > Bdellovibrionales > Bdellovibrionaceae > JAYSSX01. The sequence goes on from JAYVAZ010000066.1 coordinate 3,269, forward strand.
AACATTCCCAATGCCGAACCTAAAACTCCAAAAAAAGTTTTTGAAGCAATCCACCCCGACTGTTGTTTTGCGTCCAGGGCAAAATCGCCCACCAAAGCAGCATGCGGAATGCCAATAGTAGAAATTCCGATATTTTGAACAATGATAAAAATCAAAAAATACCATTTAAGTAAGGAAGGATCCCACCCGGGCGGATTAAATAAAAATGCAAACGACACTAAACTGATTGCTGCTCCCAGGATCAATAAAGAGAGACGATTTAGATTTTTGGCAAATAATTGATCGCTGATTCTGCCAATATAGGGATCCCAGAAAGCATCAATCAACATCGCTAATGAAAATGCCAATCCACAAAAAGTAGGGGGTATTTTTAGGTAACTGACATAGAAAAACATTAACTGGACCCGAAGTATTATCTCGATAGCGATGATTCCAAGTTCGGCTAAACCATAATAAATAGAGGATTTCATTGGTTTATTATGCCTAATCTGATCCCATAAAGCAAAAATTAATAAAACTTGTAATTAAATTTAGATGTGTTAAATATTAATCAATACTTAATCACCACAGAGGGTTCATTGTTGTTTAACTAGTTCGGACCCGAACCAAGGATGATTAAAAGGAGAATTTATGAATTTGATACAAGTTGACTCGGACAGGGATGAATTTACAACCAATGTTCAACTTACACCGCCAAATAACAATTTGAGCGTTGGCAAAGTCCTTGAACCATTAGCAACAAAAGAAACGAAGAATTACAAAGAATCTGAAACCATTTTTAGCGCACAAAAAGAAGTGAAGGGAATTTATAGAGTCCTTCATGGAAGCGTCAAGTTTGGTATTCAGGACAAGAAATTGCGTGGTCGAAACTCATCAGAATACTTTATTA
>JAYVAZ010000067.1:0-2060 GCA_043750675.1 Pseudobdellovibrionaceae bacterium
GGCAGTACGACCCTGGCAGCATGTTTTGGAGCCACTTTTTGCATATTTACTGGCGATTGAAAAAAGTTATCAATCCCCTGGTCAGTTTCGACAATGGAATTTAGGTCCTGCGGCAGGCGATCATTTTAATGTACGGGCCCTTGTGGCGAAGGCACTTTCCTGTTCGGAGGAAAAGGCCAAGGTTCATTTTATAGAATCAGAATTTTCGGAAACACAAAATTTATTCATTAATTCCGATCGGTTTCGAAATGAATTTCATTGGAAATCCACCTGGTCAGTTGATATTTCCGTTCAAAAAACAATGGAATGGTACAATATGTTTTCGGCAGGTCAGCCGGCCAGGAGTCTTTGTTTAAACCAAATTGAAGAATATCAAAATGCCTGAAGCGGAAAAACTAAAGAAACAGATATTAGATTTAGTAACCCGGTATTATCAACAAACTCACCAGATAAAACAAAATGCCGAATTTAGGCCTGGAATCGATCTGGTTACTTGTACCGGAAAAGTTTTTGATGAAAAAGAAATGTCTTACTTGATTGAAAGTGGACTTGAATTCTGGTTAACCAGTGGCGACTATACTGCAAAATTCGAACAGAAGTTGGCTGAATATATCGGCGTTAAAGAAAGTGTCTTTGTTAATTCTGGATCCAGTGCGAATCTTTTGGCGCTAACGGCACTTACGTCTCCCTTATTACAAAATCGTCAGATCAAACAAGGGGACGAAGTCATTACCGTAGCAGCGGGTTTTCCCACTACTATAAACCCAATCTTCCAAATTTCTGCTGTGCCTGTTTTTGTAGATATCCAAATTAAGAATGGCAGTTATAACGTAGATCCAAAGGAACTAGAAAAAGCCCTTAGCCCAAAAACTAAGGCTGTTTTTCTGGCGCATGCCTTAGGAAATCCCGCAGAACTTTCGGTGATTAAGGACTTCTGCAAATCTCATAAATTATTTTTTATCGAAGATAACTGTGATGCTTTAGGTTCTACATTTCAAGGAAAACGGACGGGATCATTCGGAGATCTTTCAACCAACAGTTTTTATCCAGCCCACCACATGACAACCGGCGAAGGTGGTGCGGTAAATTCGGATGATCCATTTTTGATGAAGTTAGTAACCTCCTTCCGCGACTGGGGTCGCGATTGCTGGTGTCCTACCGGAGTAGATAATACTTGTAGAAAAAGATTTGATTGGCAATTGGGCGACCTACCCGAAGGTTATGATCATAAATACACGTACACCCATCTGGGGTATAATTTGAAGGCTACGGAAATGCAGGCTGCGATTGGGTTGGCGCAAGTTGAAAAATTAGATGGTTTTTTAAAACAAAGGCAAAAAAACTTTGATTTGGCTAATACGGCTTTAAAGTCGCTGGAAAACTATTTCTACTTGCCTGAAGTAAATGAAAATACGCGCCCTAATTGGTTTGGCTTCCCATTAACTTTAAGGCCGGGATTATCTTTCAAAAGAAAAGATTTGGTTAACTATTTAGAGTCTAAAAGAATACAAACTCGCACTCTGTTTGCGGGCAATTATCTAAGACATCCCGCTATGAGAAACTTAGAATCGGGAAAATATAGAGTTATCGGAAAACTTGAAAATTCAGATTACGTGTTAGAAAATTCCTTCTGGTTTGGTATACATCATGGCTTGAATGCAGAAAAAATTAGTTATACGATAGATAGTATAAACCAGTTCATTAAAAGGACTTAATATGAAGAAAGCTTTGATTACGGGGATTACTGGACAAGATGGTTCTTATCTATCAGAGTTTTTAATCGATAAGGGTTATGAAGTTCACGGAATCATTCGTAGATCCTCAAGTTTTAACACGGCCCGAATTTCCCACTTGATGAAAGATATTCACGAAGAAAGCCTTAATTTTCGTTTACACTATGGTGACGTTACCGATGCCAGTGGACTAGAAAAAATTATTCATGCCATACATCCTGACGAGATTTACAATTTGGCAGCGCAAAGTCACGTGCGTGTCTCGTTTGATTCTCCGGTTTACACTGCTGACGTTGTCGCAATGGGAACAATTAAATTATTGGAATC
>JAYVAZ010000068.1:0-2100 GCA_043750675.1 Pseudobdellovibrionaceae bacterium
CAACTTCACTACCGGTTCCAGCTGTCGTAGCAATAGCAAAAAGTGGTGGCAAATTTTTAGTAATCAAACGATCGCCACCTTTAGTGTCGTCATACTGAGCAAGCGGTTCTGGGTGGTCTACCAAAATCATCATAGCTTTAGCCGCATCCATGGGACTGCCGCCACCCAGCGCAATAAAGGCCTGGCAGTTTTCACTTTTATAAACTTTTACACCTTTAAGAACGTCTTCTTCGATTGGGTTTGGATGGACATCGCAGAATGTTGCAACCTGAAAGCCTGCTGACCTACAGTCATCTGCAACTCTTGCTACCATTCCTAATTTTTGCAAATTGGGGTCGGAGACCAATAAAACTTTTTTAATTCCCTGTTGAGCAATAGTTTTAGTAAGTTCCTTAAGGCTGCCGGGTCCATAATAGATTGTCGTTGGGTAATTGAATTTCTGCACAAATATTCCTTTTCTTAGTTAGATGATTTCAAAATATCTTTGAAGCTGCCAGTCCGTGACTGCTTTTTCATATTCTCGGACTTCCCAGCGTCGTGAGATTGCAAAATGTTCTACAAAATCAGCGCCGAAAAGATCCTTGGCAGGTTTGGATTTTTCTAGATTTGCAATACTCTCTGCTAGATTACTAGGAAGCTGAAGAGCTTCGGGGAGTTTGTCCTGCACGGCATAGGCATTGCCAAGAACCGGTGGTCCAAGCTTGAGCTTTTCCTGTATGCCTAATAAGCCAGCACCTAGGACCGCTGCGGCAGCCAAATAGGGGTTAGCGTCGGCAGCCGCAACTCGGTACTCTACCCGTTGCGATTTTTCAGAGCCAGGAACCACGCGAATTGCCGTAGTCCTGTTTTCCACTCCCCAAGCAACGGTTGTGGGTGCCCAAAAACCTTTTACTAACCTGGTATAGGAATTGATGGTTGGCGAAACCATGGCAAGAAAACTTTTGGAATATTTCAATTGCCCGGCAATGTAACTTTGCATGAGCGGACTCATGTTGTATTTTTCTTTTGGATTATGAAACAGGTTCTTTTTAGTCTTTAAATCAAAAACAGACTGGTGCATATGACCACCAAGCCCCGGAAGACTCGTGTTCCATCTGGCCATAAAGGTCGCCATGATGTCGCGTTTTTGCAAATAAACCTTGGTAAACGTTTTGAATAGGTTGGCTTTGTCGGCGCTTGATAAAGCCGTATCATATTTAATTGCAGCTTCCCAAACTCCGGGGCCTGTTTCGCAATGAAGACATTCAATTTCCACATTGAATGCCGTAAAATAGTCCATTAGACCTTGAAATAAATCTGATTGGGTCGAGTTTCGAATCATCGAATAGCCAAACATACCCGGGGTTAAGGATTTCAGGTTATGATAATTTTTATCGCGAACACTCTGCGGAGTTTCATCAAAGAGAAAGAACTCATATTCAAAGGATAGATTTAAGCCTAGACCCATATCCTCGGCACTTTTTAATACTTTTCGCAAAATGTTACGAGGACAAATGGAGTGTTCGGTTTTTCCATCACTAGCGACAAAATCAGCAATAAAAAATGGAACATTTTCATCGGGGATTAATCGTTCGGTGCCGAGATCTATTTTATAGAGGGCATCCGGATAGGCTGTGTGCCAACCAGTGAACTTTGCATTGTCATAGAGAACATCGGCAACGTCCCAGCCAAAAACACAGTCACAAAAACCACCGGTACCCTGAACAATACTTTCAAACTTATCCAGAGAAAAATACTTGCCGCGCATGACACCATCAATATCAGTAACGGCGATTTTAACTTTATTGATTCCAGCTTTTTTGTAGGCTGCCAATTTAGCCTTTAATTTTAGAGAAATTGCCATGGTTAACCTTTTTTGAAATGCAGAGCCTTTGCTCTGGTAACAGATAAAAAACCTAAGTCAGAAAGAGCTGAACCGCAGCCGGAATCTTTTACACCGGTCCATGGCAATGCTGGGTCCAAATAGTCGCAGCGGTTCATAAACACAGTTCCTGTATTGGCAAGAGAGCCAAATTTCTTGGTACGAATGCCGGAATCAAAATCCGGTGCCTTACCACTTGGCGACTCCCCAAAAAACTTAACTACTGAACCGGCACGAAA
>JAYVAZ010000069.1:0-2648 GCA_043750675.1 Pseudobdellovibrionaceae bacterium
CTTTTTTTCAAAATCAGACTTAAGTAAAAGTTAATAACTGTTTACTATTTTTTAACTGTATCCACTAGATTCCAGTCTTGAATATTATTTGTTTCGTAGAACTGATGACCTGGTAATTTGTAGTTTGCTAAATTCTTCGGAGTCACTGCAACCTCGGCTCTGTAATATAAAGGGAGTACAGGCAATTCTTCAGTGTAAATTTTAAGAATTTCTTGCGCCATTGTTTTACGTTTAGCTGCATTGAATTCTAAATCGATTTTATCAAAAAGCTCATCTACACGTTTGTTACTGAAACCTGTGTAATTCTGGCCAGTGTAATTGTTGGCAGCAGAAACAATTTGGTTAGTATGCAAAGTCGTTTTAGAAGGACTTTCTGGAGATGAAGTCCAAGCGTACATTGCCATCGCTCCGTAGCGACGTTTACTGGTCGTTTCACCGAAAAATACACGAGCTGGTTCGTTCTTGATTTGAACTTCAATACCAACCGACTTCAATTGGCTTTGAATCAAAGTTTGAACGGTCTCACGAGTTTTATTTCCAGCTGTCGTCATAAACTGAAGGCTTAAACGTTTGCCGTCTTTAGTGCGGTAGCCGTCCGATCCCATTTTCCAACCAGCGGCGTCTAATAACTTGTTAGATTCTTTGCGGTCATATTTGTAAATATGAACTTTTTTAGGATCATTTGTAAACCAAGGATCAATAGGTGCTAAATTATGCAAAGCAACCGTTTGTTTGCCTTCAAATAATGAATCAACCATGGCTTGTCTATCGATAGCGTGAATGATCGCATGACGAACATTCACGTCTTTAAGAGCCGGGTGATCTAAATCCATATCGATGTGTTCGTAAATTAAACTTGGTTTAAAATTAACAACGATAGGTTGGTTTTCAGCCTTAGCTTTTTTATCCATAGTAATTGCTTGGTCAAAACTAACGCCAACTGGAGAAATCATGTCGATATTGCCTGAAGCCAAGTTGGCTTCTAAAGCACTCGTATTCGCAATCAACTTAACAATGACTCTTTCGATATTAGCCTTTTTACCATAGAAATTAGGATTCCTTACAAAAGTAACGTGGCTACCTAGTTTGATTTCTGAAATCAAATAAGGACCATTGTAAAGACCTGGAGTCTCGGGAGCCTTGTTGTAAAGAGAGTTAGTATCATAACCTTCTTTTTTGCCGCCAAACTGTTTAAACACAGCTTCTTCAATGTGTCTTGGCATTGGAGACGGAGTGTTTTTATAAAAATCCCATTTGGCTTGTTTATAAGTAACGGTACATTTTTTAGGGTTCTTTGCATCGATATCAATTGATTTGATATCTGTGTAAGCTTCACGGCTGGCTAAGGAAACGTTTTCATTCAAACCGATTTCCCAAGCAAATTTAATGTCGTCACATGTAATAGCAACTCCGTCGCCCCATTTTGCATTTTCAATGATTTCCCATTGTGCTGTTAAGGTTCCGTCTTTTTCTTTTTTCGCTAACTTATTTTCAATACTAGGAATGGTTTTGGCTAATTGAACGGCCCATTTTCCCTCGGGAGTGATGTAAGCAAGGCTGCGGGTAACCATATACCCAAGGTATTGCGATGCGCTCATGGACATAATCATAGGATTCAAATTTTCGAATTCCTGACCAATACCGATTTTAAGTTCTTTATTAGATGGTTCGGCTTTAACCGCGCCGCCAATAAAAGCAGAAAGGACCATAATGCTGGTCAAAATTCTTAATTTTGCTGTCTCACGTTTCATTTTCTATCCTTTTGAAAGATTCTTTAGATGTAACATAATGTTTCACCTAGTATAAAAATTACCCCAATCAAAGCATTTATCATGATTCATGCCAATCAAAAAGTAGCGAAAGGGGACCACTTGGGTGGTGAATTCGATTTTAAAACAAAGATTTAGTTAAGAACTTTGGCGCTGATTTGCATTCTTGGTGCCGCAATATCTATTTTATTTTTGTGCAATGAGGTTAAAGCCAACTCCATTACTTTGTCGGCAACACTATACTGGGAGCCGAAATTATCGATGTAGTAGGTTAATTTAAGAACGATGTAAGAATCGGTACACTCATTAATTAGGCAAACTGGTTCCGGATAATTTTTTACGCCATCGACACGCGCCGACTTTAATATTACGTCCTTGGCCAAATCTATGTCACTGCCATAGTTAATGCGAAAACTATGGCTGCGAATGATAGGAATATCACCAGAAGCAAAATTAGAAATTTGAGAATTGGCTAAAAGGCGGTTCGGTAAAGATATTCTTTCATCGGTCCACCCAATGATTAAAGTCGCCCGCCAAGAAATCTCTTTAACCTGACCGGTGATTTTTTGAATACCCATAGTTACTTCGATCCAATCATCAATTTCAAAAGATTTATCTAGCTGTAAAGAAATGCCAGCGAAAAGGTTTCCTAAAGTATCCTGTAAGGCAAGACCCAGAATAATGGAAAAGGCGGCCGACGTGGCAATTAATGGTCCAACTTGGATTCCAAAAAACTGATTTAATCCACCGATAGTAAGGAGAACTGAAATCAACAATGACAAGATGTTTACGATCAGAACGGGGACTCCCGCCTTCATTGAACCCAAAAATAAATATTGCAAAGTAATCAAACGGCAAACTTTTACAAAAATCATCCCA
>JAYVAZ010000070.1:0-1618 GCA_043750675.1 Pseudobdellovibrionaceae bacterium
CTGCAGCACTGATGATTTCTTGAATACCTTGTTCGTCTTCTACAATTACAATGTCGGCTAACTTTTCCATGGATAAAGGTTAAAGTTTTAATATTTTAATGTCTATAATTTAGAAATATTTTAGTAACGATGGCGGCAGCGACACAAAGTCCGTAACCGACTGATTTCATTTCACTATTCATAGCGTCCTCTACAAAATGACTACTGCTAGTTTTTATGACATAAAATCAGTTATAAAGTGGTATCTTTCATGATACCATTTATGCATGGGTCGAGTTCGTCGTGGTGGGTACATCTTTGAGTTTTGGATCGGCGATCATCCGCCCAGGCATGTGCACGTTTTTCGGGATAGAAAATTGGTTGCAAAAGTTGAGCTCGATGACGACCTGACATTGATGGAAGGTAAAGTGAACCGAAAACTTAGTAAGTTGATTCGGGAACTGAAAGAGGAAGGAAAATTGAAATGAAACATAAAAAATTTAAATCGGCGGAGTTCGATAATAAGAAGCGAGTGTTTCATTTAACTTATACTTCTGGTCTTACGTTGGATTGCCCTTACTCAGCTTTAGGAATTAAGGAAAAAATTGTAGAATCTGCTCCTGATTCAGAAGTAGGTGGACATTCATTATATTTCATCACTGAAAGTGGGGTTGAGAATTATGTTCCATACGATCAGCCTCTTCATATTGTTCAGAATCCTGAGTATGTGAAACAGCAGGCTCTGTTTGAGATGACCAAAAAAATTAATGGGTTCATCAAAATTGAGAAGGTTTCAAAACGGGAGCTTGCTCGCCGCTTGAATACTTCAATGGCGCAGCTTTTGCGATTGCTGGACACCACTAATTATAAAAAAGAACTTTCTCGACTGATCGAAATTGCATCAATTTTAAATTACGATTTCAAGTGGGAGTTTCAGAAACATTAGCTTCACGCTGATGAGGTAGCATGAAGGATTCGAGAGATGTTTACTATAAGGTTAGAGACCCGATTTCTACAAAATTGACATTTTTTTCGAGTTGTAAAAAATATTGAATCAGCTACAATAATCCATGCCAAAAAAACCTAAAATGGTTGTAGCTCGCAAGAAAAAGCCAATTGTTCAGAAAGAGCATCCTTGGCGGGAATGTCCAATTGATCATCATTGGGTTAGGCCACAAATAAAACATAGAGAACCTTCCAAGAAACACCCAGATGGAATTGTTCCTTATCGCGGTTTTTGCAGAATTAACCCTACAGGCAAGAGTTCAATTTATCCTGATGAGTTGACCCATATCGCAGAAAAGTATTTTCTTGAGTTGGGAAAAGATATTCCAGTAGATTCGGAGTTTAAAAAGAAAGATCAGTTTAATGATTTTATCGCCGGTTGGACTAAATATTGGAACGATATTTTTAAGCCTTCTGAACCGCTGGACCCAGCACTGGTTAAAGCATTGATTGCAACAGAGTCTGGATTTAACTTGAAAGTAGCTGATCAGAAGGCAGGTAAAGCAGGGAAGGCCCGAGGAATTCTTCAGCTCACCGATGAAGCTTTAAAGATTTTGGATTCATCCGATAGTGCTAGTGAGCTCAAGGATTATTTGATTCATCTTACGCATGATGAAGTAAAAGATCCTAACTT
>JAYVAZ010000071.1:0-2041 GCA_043750675.1 Pseudobdellovibrionaceae bacterium
GTGAACGTAAATCAATGGTCATGAGTGAAGAAGATAAAAAAATGACGGCCTATCATGAAGCCGGTCACACGCTGGTCGGTATTATGTTGCCTGGTTTGGACCCCATTCATAAAGTGACTATAATTCCGCGCGGAATGGCCTTGGGTTTGACCCAAACTTTGCCGGAAAAAGATGCGGTGAGTTTTTCAAAACAGCAGGCTGAAAACTGGATTGCTTTTGCTTTTGGTGGTCGTGCCGCTGAAGAATTAATATTTAAAGATATTACCACGGGCGCAGCCAATGATATCGAACGAGCGACCAGTATGGCGCGAAAAATGGTATGTGAGTGGGGCATGAGTAAGTTAGGACCTTTGGCATTTGAAAAATCGGATAGTCCGGTTTTTATGGGCATGCAGTATGGCCAAAAAACAAAAGATTATTCAGAATCTAAAGCGCAAGAAATCGACATGGAAATTTCTTTGATCATCAAAGAAGGTTACAATAAAGCGATGAATATTCTGGTTGATAAAAAAGATGCCTTAGAAAGAATCACGTTGGCCTTGTTAGAATATGAAACTATCGACGGTGCTGAAGTCGATATGTTATTAAAAGGTGCACAAGTTGCAGAAATTAGAAAAGTAAGAAATAATAAAAGTAATGATGGTTTACCGCCGGCAAATCTTGCCGTTGCTACGGAGAAGAAATCAGACGGATCTGATCCTATCGGAAATACGGGTCCGGTAACGGCTTAAGGAAAGGCCAAATATTGCAGCAGGCGGTTCTAGATAATTTATCGTTTATACTAAGACACCTGCGTTGGCAGGATGTTGTCGACATGGTCTTCGTGTGGATCGTGGTTTACCGTTTGCTAATCCTAATCAAAAAGACCGGCACAATTCAGATGTTGTCCGGCCTTGGGGTTTTAGCTATTTCTTACATCGTAAGTATTTGGTTGGAACTTTTTACTTTTAATTGGATTCTGGAAAAATTCTTTTCAAATTTATTTGTTATCGTTGTGATTCTGTTCCAGGCGGAGATCAGGCGAGCCTTGGCACAGATCGGTAGCAATCCATTTTTCTCGGATATTTCCAGCGTGCAAGAGACTCATGTTATCGAAGAAATTGCCAAAGCCGTTTTTGCGATTGCGCAGAAGGGTTTCGGAGCGCTCGTTGTCATCGAAAAAGATATTTTGATTGATTACCATATTGAATTCGGAACCGACATTGACTCCAAGGTGACCTCTGAATTACTAATGTCTATTTTTCATCCCACTAGTCCTGTGCATGACGGGGCCGCATTAATCCGCGGAGGCAAATTGCATTCGGCCGGAAATTTTCTACCATTAAGTAAAAATCCTGTTTTGGACAAAAATTTGGGCACCCGCCACCGCGCTGCTATAGGACTGACTGAAGAAACCGATGCTTTGGTTATTGTTGTCAGTGAAGAAAGTAAATCGGTCGGAGTTGTAAGTGGGGGCGATTTAAGACCAAATTTAGAGTTAGGGCAGTTACGCCAAATGCTGTATGAGGCCTACGGCTTAAAATATAAAGCGATTGAGTTTTAAATGAAAAAGAATCTTTGGACTGATTTCTTCACCGACAATTTTAGCTACAAGGTCGTCGCTTTATTTATTGCATTAATATTGTGGTTAACGATTTTGGGTCGACGCGATTTTATTTTAACAAAAAATATGGACGTCGAAGTGGTGGTAAAGTCGGGTTACAGTTTGCCTTATCAAAGCCAAGATCAAGTAAAAATTAAAATCACCGGTCCACGCGCCGCTTTGAAGAAGTTTATCGATTCGGGTATTAATCAGGTATTGACCCTAGATTTATCTGATTTGGATGAGGGTGAGCATGAAATTCAAATACCCAAGGAAAAAATAGATGTTCCTTTTGGAGTTAAAGTGCTATCTACACGCCCAGAGTCCATCAAGGTTAAAATTAGTAAGAAGTAATATGACAAATGATAAAAATGCCGAATTCCGCTGGTGGGCCCCAGCACCGGGGCCATGGCGCTGCACGAGCCGGTGCATCCCTGGCTGTTCAATGTGCGCGCCACC
>JAYVAZ010000072.1:0-2001 GCA_043750675.1 Pseudobdellovibrionaceae bacterium
GCCGGAATGCAAACAAGTCTTTTAGCGATATTGGGTGCCCATCACTGGGCCATGGCATTGCAGACTGTGGCTCACATGGAAGATGGTTCGGTAAACCCATTTCCTCGTACCGCCCTCCTAAAATCCATCGCCGCAGCCATTGCGATGGATCAGCCGTGAGGCTGACCAGCCAGTTAGATCAGCCGCGAAGCTGACCAGCTTAGCCTGATTCAGCCTTAGGCCAACAAGTGCATTCCGCAGTTCAATACCGCGACCCGGTTTCCTTCCGGGTCTTCGACTTCTGAAGTGTACTTATCTAAAAGTTCAGCCAAGTCTTTTCGAAATTTAGGTAATTTATTCGAATTCACCGATAGTGACATCGTGTAAAACAAGGAATTCGGAGAAGCAAAGTCCTGCGAAGCGTTTTTATAAACAGATTGTAGTGACTGCAGATAGAACTTTTTAAAAAAAGCCGACTTTCCCAGATCAACGAAGAATGCAGTGTTTTGCAAAGCATAGTACCGGCGATCTTTTTTCAGAACCATTTTTTCCTTTTCAAGAAAATCGAGTACCGCTTCTACCGGTAAAGAATCCATCCCAGTTCGTTTGGTTATTTCCAAAAGGCTCGCTCCGGTTTTTTCGTGCCCCAAGGCTGCATAAACGTGTGGCCATTGGCTCATTTGAAATAAAGTAGAAGAGTCCAAAGCCTGGCTTGCGGCAACCGGGGAGTCGGATTTAATTTTGTCGGCAAGACGAACTTTCAGACGATCTAATTCTTTTTGTATCTTCAAGCTGTCTTGTAAAGAAATTTTGGAGTCGATAAGAACTAAATTTGAAAAATAGTCTGCCCAAACATTGGGAAAAGACAGACCTTGAGTAATTTTGCGCGAAGACTCGATAGATAGATTCTTTTTGCCATCGATCACTTCTTTGATAAAACTTTTCGATCCAAACTGACATTGTTTGGCCAGAAAGGCGTAAGAAAATTGAGAGTTCAAATCTTTATTTGCTTTATAAAGATGAAATAGGAAGCCCCGATAATGCGAGGCTTCTAATAGATTTTTAGTATCAAAAACAATTTTCATACATTCCTAATTTCAATAACTAGTTCATTCCACCGGCGCGAGGGTTCGCGAACACCATTCCATTGCACTCTAAGGCATATTTAGATTTGCTAATTTTGTATTTCTTCATTAGCCCTTTGATATACAGACTAACTGATTCATTCACTTGTTCCGCAGTTAAATTTCCATCAAAAGTTGCAATCATATCTGTATTAACCGATAAAACTAAAGTTGCCGAAGGCTGGAAGTTAATCGTGTCGGTCGCAGTTAAAAAACCATCTGTGATCATTTCTTCTAAAATTAGATTTAACTGAAAATCGTTAATTTTCATCAAAGTTAAAAGAAAAGGTTCACCGGCAGAAACCATTTCGTTGCCGTAACATTGGGCTGCAGGTTTTGCTGCCTGAGGGGCTTTTGCCATAGCCGAAAGGGTCAAAACCGTCATTGCTGTCAAAATCAAAAATTTCATAAATTCTCCTATTTAAAGTGTGATTAAACTTGAAAGAGTTATAAGTTCGATCTGGTTTTTAGTAAATAAATAAGGCTACCAAGTGTTCGCTTGGGAGAACGACAGGTCATTTTTTCATTATTCGGCCGCGTTTGGTTTCAGTTCGGAACTGGTCGAACGTTAGGATTAGGTTAGCGCCTGTCATCGTAGCGATGTTTGGCGCGAACTTCTGGACTTTTGGGCCTAATAAAGTTGTGAGAGTATGTACCGGGGTGCAGTCATGTTTAAAATAATTGTTAAAAATATCGAGATCGTTTTCTTCTTAATTGTATGCGGATTTTCTTTATCGGGAAATTCGGCAGGTAAGGCGACTTTATATAGCCAGCTAAAAATAACGCCGGGAAATTACGAAAAAACCAGAGGCGATTTAGATAAGTGCCAGGCAGATGTTGTCGATTTAGCTTGGGAAGGGGACGAGACTAATAAAGTATTACGTATTGGCGAGAAATT
>JAYVAZ010000073.1:0-1968 GCA_043750675.1 Pseudobdellovibrionaceae bacterium
CTTGTTTTACGATTTTATTTTTGAATTTTATGTAAGTGCTCAAATTTTTCAAAATAAATTGTTCGTCGAGTTTAAACTGATCAAACCCAACCGCCGAACTGATCAAAGTGATTTTTAAAATTTCCCCGGCCGATTCAATGAGACGTTCCAACGGCTGTAATTTTAATAATTCGTCGCAAATGATCACTTCGTCGGGAAAATGAATTGTGCCTATTTGGTTTTTAACTTCGTTCAGGTTTAATCCGTTTTTTCCGCCGTGGGCAGAATCGATGGCGCAGAGCCACGTTGACGGCACAGCAATCCACGCATGCCCGCGTTGATAGGTCGCGGCGACGAAACCCACGAAGTCCGTCACCGAACCACCACCAATAGCGATCATTTTAAACTGACGACCCATTTGCTTTTCGGAGGCCAACTTTTGAACTTGATTAAGAATTTCACTATAGGCACGAATGGTCTTAAGTTCTTCACCGGCCTGAAGCCCAATGGAATTTGGAAATAGGCGAATCCACCGGGCAAATGCTTGAAATTGGATCAGCTTTTGATCATAGAATATGATCGAATTTTCTGAATCAAATTTAAGATGATTTATAGATTTCATACTCAGCCATAATCTAGACCTTTTTTCGAGCGGGGTCACCGGATAATTAGGCAGATATCCTTTCTTGAAATTTGAATAAACACAGTGCAGACTTCCATCCATACTGTTTTTTTAAAGAAGTCAAAACTCAAGAGGAGAATCAATCATGCAAAAAATCAAAGTAGCCCATCCAGTTGTAGAGCTCGACGGCGACGAAATGACACGGATCATTTGGAAATTCATTAAAAATAAATTAATTACTCCGTATCTAGACATTGATATTAAATATTTCGATTTAGGAATGGAATATCGTGATCAAACCAATGATCAAGTCACAATTGACGCCGCTGAAGCCATCAAAAAATATAACGTTGGTATCAAGTGCGCGACGATTACACCAGACGAAGCCCGTGTTAAAGAATTCAATTTAAAACAAATGTGGAAATCACCCAACGGTACAATCCGAAATATTTTGGATGGAACGGTTTTTCGTGAACCGATTATTTGTAAAAATGTTCCGCGGTTAGTTCCGAATTGGACAGCGCCGATTTGTATCGGTCGTCACGCCTTTGGTGATCAGTACCGCGCGACGGACTTTGTGACTAAAGGCAAAGGCAAATTGACCATTACATTCCAGGCCGAAAGTGGCGAAACAATTTCACACGAAGTTTACAATTTCAAAGGCGATGGCATTGCATTGGCCATGTACAACACTGACGAATCCATCACTGGATTTGCTCGGTCGTGTTTTAATACTGCATTAGCAAAAAAATGGCCGCTTTACTTATCTACAAAAAATACAATTTTGAAAAAGTACGATGGCCGTTTCAAAGATATTTTTGAAAATATTTTTCAAAAAGAATTCAAAGCAAAATACGATGAAGCCGGCATTACTTATGAACATCGTTTGATCGATGACATGGTGGCGAGCGCATTAAAATGGAATGGTAATTTCGTCTGGGCTTGTAAAAATTACGACGGCGATGTTCAGTCTGATACCGTTGCGCAAGGATTCGGTTCGTTAGGATTGATGACCTCGGTTTTGATTACTCCAGATGGTAAAACAATGGAATCAGAAGCCGCTCATGGAACAGTGACCCGTCACTTTCGTGCCCACCAACAGGGTAAGCCAACGTCGACCAATCCGATTGCATCGATTTTTGCGTGGACTCGTGGTTTAGAGCATCGCGCAAAATTAGATAACAATCCTGCGTTAGATAAATTTGCAAAAACTCTTGAACGCGTATGTATTGAAACAGTTGAATCTGGCAAAATGACAAAGGACTTAGCCGTTTGTATCTACGGCGATAAGGTTAAACCGGACCAATATGTTAATACAGAGCCTTTCTTAGACCTGATTGACGCAAATCTTAAAAAGGCAATGGTGC
>JAYVAZ010000074.1:0-5069 GCA_043750675.1 Pseudobdellovibrionaceae bacterium
TAACCCATCGCAACTTTACTCGACGTAGCACTTATATTTCATTAACATGTCCAGATATTTAAATCTGCCTAGTGGTAAAGGAAAATTATGCAAACTCAACAAGTTAACTCTGAAATGCCTTCCGAAGCGCACTTACAACATCCGCTTTTTCTTAATGCGCTTCAATCGATTGAAGAAGCTGGAAAAATAATCAACTGTGATCCAAATATTATTGAACGTTTGAAAAGACCGAAACGATCAATAACTGTCAGCATTCCCGTGCGAATGGATAATCAGGCTGTAAAAGTTTTCACCGGATATCGTGTTCAATACAATTCTACTTTAGGACCGTACAAAGGCGGAATGCGCTATCATCAAAACGTCGATCAAGGCGAAGTGGTTGGGTTAGCGTGTTTAATGATGCTAAAAAATTCGGTCATGGGGCTACCTTATGGTGGTGGTAAAGGCGGAGTAACCGTTGATCCTACCAAACTATCTCGAACTGAATTGCAAAATTTAACTCGCCGTTTTACCAGCGAGATTGGCCCTTTCATCGGTCCAAATAAAGATATTCCAGCTCCTGATGTCGGAACGGATTCTCAAACTATGGCGTGGATGATGGACACTTATTCGCAAGAACAAGGTTATGCTCAGCCCGGCGTGGTTACGGGGAAACCAGTTGAAATCGGCGGATCATTAGGTCGCACCGGTGCTACCGGTTTAGGGGTTGTTTACGTTGCCGAAAAAGCTTTTGAAAAAGTGGGCAGATCTATGCAGGGCGCGACTATCGCGATTCAAGGTTTTGGTAATGTGGGTTCGCATGCGGCCTTGTATGCTTTCGAACGTGGCGCTAAAATTATCGCGATCAGTGATGTAACTGGTGGATATTTTAATGGTGATGGTTTCAATATTCCGGAAGTCATTAATTTCTTAAAGACTCATAAAAATTTGGAAGGATATCCTTCTACGCAAAAAATCACCAACACAGAATTATTAACCATAGAATGTGATGCTTTATTTCCATGTGCTTTGGAAGGTCAAATCGATCTTCATAACGTGGAAAGAATCAAAGCAAAAATGATCATCGAGGGCGCCAACGGACCGGTGACAAACGTAGCAACAAAAATCCTACATAAAAAAGGCGTGTTTGTTGTTCCTGACGTTATCGCAAATGGTGGTGGTGTGGTCGTTAGTTATTTTGAATGGGTACAAGATATCATGTCGTTTTTCTGGGACGAAGAAGAAATCAACGGCCGTTTGAAAACAATTATTACCAAAGCATTTGAACGCAGCTATCTTCTTGCTAAGGAAAAAAATGTAGATATGCGCCAAGCCGCAATGGCGGTATCGGTTCAACGTTTAGAAAAAGCAATGTTACTTCGCGGTTTGTACCCTCGATAATAGATGTATTCATTAATTCAGTTTTTACCGCCGAAATTGGCGCATGATATTGCGCCATTGATTCTACACACCTTTGGTTCTTTGCGTTCCGCAAAAGAAAAAGATTTTAATTTGTTTCAACTTCATTGGAAGGGAATGCACTTTCGAAATCGATTGGGCATTGCCGGCGGCGTCGACAAAAATGCCAGCAACATTGTTGATTGGGCTAAATTTGGTGCGGGCTTTCTCGAAGTGGGCACCATTACTCCGCAGCCGCAGTCAGCAAATCCGGGTAGAATTATCGATCGCGATTGGAAAGCAAAAAATCTGTGGAATAAAATGGGTTTCCCCAATCAAGGACAAGAAAAAATTCTGGCTCGAGTTCACAAAGCTAAAACCAATCTTTCGCTGTTAAATACTCCGTTGTTTATTAATCTGGGAAAAAATCGATCGACTTCCCTGGAAAATGCTCATTTAGATTATCAAACCATAGCTTCTAAGTTTAATGAAGTCGCTGACGCCTTCGTCATTAATATTAGTAGTCCTAACACTATGGGATTACGCGATCTTCAACATTCAGTTTCATTAAAAAAAATCATTACTGCTTGCCAAGAAAAAACTAAAAAACCACTTTTAGTAAAGTGCAGCCCGGACATGGAACAAAGTGAACTTCTGTCAGTTATCGATACCTGTACCGATAATGGCGTTGCCGGTTTTGTTTTGACGAACACCACATTAAGTCGGCCTATCGGAAATTCATTTTCTGCAGAAGGTGGCTTATCAGGCAAAGATCTGGCTGATCTTTCTAAGAAAAACCTGACTTCTGTCGTTAAACATTTGGGCGCAGACAAATCAAAGTTTTTATTGGTTTCCGTAGGTGGAATTTTAAACACCGAAGATGTTGCTGAGCGTTTTATTTTAGGAGCTGATCTTATTCAGTGTTACTCTGCTTTTGTCTTTCACGGATTGTTATTCTATTCTAATGTATTAAAAGAGTTAAAGAACCATAAGTTGTTAAAACCTGAAGAAGAAGTGAAAACATGAGCTCGCCCACCGAAACGGCCATTAAAAAACCTATTAAAAAAGCACATTGGATTCCGGTGTCTGCAGGAATTATTCGAAAAGGCCGTTTAGTTTTGTTGGGTCAAAGACCTGAAAATAACTCTTTAGCGGGTCAATGGGAATTCCCTGGTGGAAAAATCGAATCCGGAGAATCGCCAGAAATTGCACTAGCACGAGAACTTTCTGAAGAATTGGGAATCCAAGCACAAATTGGAGAATTAAAACTGGCGTGTACACATTCCTATGGTGACGTAAATATCCTAATATTATTTTTTGAAGTCCTTTATTGGAAAGGCGAAATCAAGGCCCAACATCATATGAAGTTGGACTGGGTTGAACCCGAACAATTACTGGTTTTGCCAATTCCTGAAGCGAATAAAAAAATTCTAGATAGAATTTTTAAAGCCCTAGGAGAGCCATGGCCCGTATCGCGTTAGTCTGTCATCAGCCAAATTCCATTATCAGCCAAATTGCCTTACTTTTAGCTGAGCAAAAAAATGAAGTGCTGATTTTAACTCGACAAGATTTTACCGATGATTATTTTGAAAAGGCAAATTTGCCAAACCTAAAAGTTTTCCGTTCTTTTAAAAACTGGGGAATATCAGAAATCGTAAAAGTATTCCCCTACCTAGTTCAATTTCGACCTGATGTTTTGCATTTTTACCTGGATCAGGAAAGCAAAAAAACTTATCATCGGTTTCAATGGGCGCGAATGTTTTTGGGAACAGTATTTAAAACTATTTCAGTCGCCAATTTTCAAAATTCGTTTACCGATCAGCTTAGTTTGAAATCGCAGATCAGCGTTAAATATTTCCTAAAAAATTTGGATTTAGTAATCACGGAAAGTCGTAAAGACCTTATTTACTTGAAACGGAAAAATCTTATTGAAGAAACTTTACTGACTGAAGTTTTGACACCGGTTTTAAATAGTCCTTTTCAGACTCCAGAAAATGCTGGTTCCGAACAGCAGAAATCACTGGCCAGTTATCAGCCCTATGTATTTATTCCACAAATCAGCAAAAGACACTTTCCGCAAACCCCAGATGCCACTTCTGGTGAATTAAATTTTATTACTAACATGGAAAGAACCGAAACCGATTTAAATAGAAAACCACATGTTATTTATTTAAACGAATTTTCTGATGAAGATTTAATTAGCAACGCCAAAGCCGTATTAATTAGTCACCTAAAACTAAATGTGACCGAACTGACTTATTATCTCAATTTTGCCTTAAAATATAAGGTTCCTGTGATCGCCTCCAGCGAACAGGTTCGGATACTTCCCGGAATTGCTTTGCATAATAAAACCGGCTGGATCATCGAATCAGATTTTGTTTCATTTTTAGAGTTAATAAACCTTAATTCCGACCTTAAAATTAATTATCGCCACGACCTGGTACAGAAGCAAAACTGGCAGGACTCTTACATTAACCAACTGAACCGACAATACAGTCTGGCCTTACAGAAAAAAGGTGTCAAAGGTGGTTGGCTTGAATAAACTAAAATCATGGCCGCATATAAAAAAGAACAATTAAATATTTGTTTTATGGCGAATCGTTTTCCGGTTTTAAGCCGCGCGACTGACCATGGTTTTTTATGGCCTATTGCCCGCGGCCTTTCCCACAAGGGTCACAAAGTTTGCGTCATCGCCTCGAAAAGTTTTTTAGGTAAATACGAAGTTTTCCGAGATGGAGTACGTACCTATTACGTACAGGAACAAGGCTCCCCTTTTCAGTATATGAAACTGGAAGAGGCGATGATTGCCTGTTTTAAATCCTTACATAAAGAAAATAAATTTGATCTTCTTCATAGTATCGATCGTCTAGGCTACCGAATTGGAAAATTCAAACATGCTTACAAAGTCAAAGTCGCTTACGACATCGATGCAACGGAAATGTCTCAATTATTTTCTATTTTGGGCATGGGGCAAGAAACAGTTAGCTCTTTACTAAGTACCGGTACCGCCGTCGCCTACAAATTTTTAACAACTTATTTTGGACATGACCGAAAGTTGTTAAAAACGGCCGATGGAGTATTTGTTACTAGTCCCCAACAAAAAATCTTTCTAGAAAGATACTACTTGTACCCGGAATATCATACTTACCAAGTGCCCTACGGAGTTGAGTTAGGTGATCTGTCCCCGCATCCATTAAGCGATGAATTGCGAGTTCAATTAAATATTCCTGAAAACTCGCATATCTTGCTTACTTTAACCGACATGACCGAAGTACAAGAAATAAGTAATCTATTGGAGGCCTTTGTAAAGGTCGCCATCAAAAAACCGAATGCCTATATGATTATCGTGGGCCAAGGCCCAAAAAGAAAAGAAATCGAATATAAAGCCTTAGACCTCGCACTAGGAAACCGAATTAAAATGCCGGGTGCGATGCGGGCCGAAGATATTTCCCAATGTATTACTTTAAGTCAGGCGTATATTAATTTAAGTTCACGAAGCACTGGTTTTGAACCTGCAATGATCGAAGCAATGGCGCAGAAAAAAATCATTATTGGAAGTGAAGTCAGCCCTATTTCGAACATCGTTGAGGATGGGCAAGATGGTTTCCTTTTACGTCCCGCCGATACCGAGTCGTTATCGAAACTACTCATTGATATTTTTTCGGGAGTTATTCCAGCTGAAGAAATTGGAC
>JAYVAZ010000075.1:0-2223 GCA_043750675.1 Pseudobdellovibrionaceae bacterium
GCCCCATCCCGTCTCCCCGACCAATTTTTTCGTAAGTTTTGTCTATAGCTTCAATGTAGACCGTTTTAGTCCGACCACGTCTCTAACAGCCCTCAATAAAATTTGTCAGCAAACCACAGAAAACTTTTTTAATTCGTTTGCATAATTTTGCTACGTAATTTTGCAATGTTTCTTATAAGAAAATTCCGATTGATGGGTTTACTTATGTGTTCATCAAAGCCAATTGAAAGACAATACTGACGCTCTACTTTTAATGCATGGGCTGTTAATGCAATAATAGGAATCTTAACTCCTTCCTTACGGAGTTCAATTGTCGCCTCATAACCATCTTTGATTGGCATTTGCAGATCCATAAGGACAAGATCAAAAGTATTTTGGTGTATTTTCTCAATTGCAATTTGGCCATTTTCAGCCGTACTCACTTGCGCCCCAGCCATCTTCAGAAATCGACTGATTAGAATTTGACTATCGGCGCAGTCATCGACGACTAAAATTCTGACTCCATCAAGTCGAATTTCAGCTTCTTCAGTTGAAGCAGGTAAAGTCTTAGTTTCAAAACTCAATTCGCTTTTGAATGAATTTACAATTGATTCAGTTTCAACTGTAACAGTAAATGTACTGCCTTTTTTGGATTTACTTTCCGTAAGAACAATATCACCACCAAGAAGTTTGGCCAGTTGCTTTGATAGAGCTAGGCCCAGCCCCGTTCCGCCGAATTTACGTTTCATGGTAACATCCGCTTGAGAGAAGGGTTGAAACAACTTACCGGATTCTTCTTCGGCAATTCCTCGGCCAGAATCCTTAATCACAAAAATTAGGTTACTAGAGTTGTTATTTTTATTAAGAAATTTTATTGTGACGTCCACAGAGCCGCGATCGGTGAACTTAATGGCGTTACCGATAATATTCAAAAGAATTTGTTTAAGCCGCATGGGATCGGTCTTAATGATTTTCGGGACGTTTTCTTCAAAAGTAACATTAAACGCAATTCCCTTTTCCGTGGCCTTTAATCTAAGCAATAGAGAGATGTCGGAGATAACTTCACCTAGAGAAAACTCTAGCTTTTCAATTTCTAATTTGCCGGCTTCTACTTTAGATAAATCAAGAATATCATTGATGATATTTGCCAGAAGTTCGCCATTGCGATTGATGGCTCCGATTAAATTTAATTTATCTGAACGGGTGGCCTCGGGATTTGCAAGAAGCTCCGAAAAACCAAGAATAACTCCTAGGGGAGTGCGAATTTCATGCGACATATTTGCAAGGAATGCGCTTTTTGTTTGGTTTGCATTATCGGCGGCCAACTTAGCAATTTCAAGTTCTGCTGTGCGATCTTTGACCCTTTGCTCTAACTCTCTATTTAATTTACTTATGGCGTCGGAAGTCTTTTTTCGTTCAGTGTTATCCTTGAATGTGACCACCGCACCAATAACCTGTCCATCTTTCACAATAGGAATAGAACTATAATCAGCATAAAAAGAAGTGCCGTCACGGCGCCAAAGCACTTCATCAGCAAGATGCACGGGAACGCCTTCTTGAAACGCTTTATAAATTGGACACTCTTCCCGTGGATAGAAGCTGCCATCAGGATGACTATGGTGGACAAGTTCATGGGAGTGGTGACCAATCATTTGACCTGGGTGATCGTAACCAAACATTTTAACGGCAGGTTTATTTACGAAGGTAATTAGCCCATCAAGGCCAATGCTCCAAAGACCTTCACTTGTTGAGTTCAGCAAAAGTGAAATAAATTCAAATGAAAGTTTATTAGCTTCCGAGTTCAATTAAGGAACCTTCTTTGGTAAAGAAAAATAGATTTTAGTGGCAACCACAGTCCCGTCCATTTTGCCTATGTCTCACAAGCGAAAGTTGAGTTCAACTATACAAGAGTATTATTGTTATTTTATCAAAAATGAAGGCGATAAAGGCAAATGGCACTACACAATTAGCATGGATTAGGTTTTTAAAATATATTTGTTTTTGTTTAGGTTCCAAATTAGGTGAGTTTGATTTATTGCAAACAACTACATCTGACTGGTGTGCGATTTCTTGGGGTCCAATTTTACCTCTATGCCATTGGCAAAGCCTTGAAAAGTGGCGGAACTATAGACAATTGCCAAAACGCCGAAGCATTTGCTTTCCGGCCAGATTTCGGCGTGCGGCTATCGTGAGCGTCCACAAACGGACTTAACTGTCCGCGATCTACCCGGGCAACTTCGACGG
>JAYVAZ010000076.1:0-5450 GCA_043750675.1 Pseudobdellovibrionaceae bacterium
GCGATCGTACGAACCGACGATCACGGTCGAGCGATGTTCGTCGCAAAAATCGACTTAACGTCAGGTCAACCGGTTGGTATGCCCCTGGTAGATTACAATTCAAGACAAATTGGAGACTGGCCCGCTTCCCTGGTTGATTATGATGATAACTATTTCTTAGCCCTAGTAGAAAATGCGGGAGCCCGAAGAGTAGAAAAAGTCAGCAAGGCAACAGGCGACAGCAGCTTCTATTATTATGGCGCTGTATTAAGTGCCCAAGTCCGAAGTATATTTAGAAACTCCGACGGTTCATTATTAGTAAGTAAATCAACGGCAGTGGAAAAACTGGGTGGTTCGCCTTTCGTAAGAATCGTTCCCTCTGGTGCCGTAGCCAATACACCTTGGATGAATGCTCCTGCTGGTGGTTGCACAACCTCTGCTACCCTGGTTACATCCGCAATTATTTTACCTAACGGAATGATGGTCTATGCTCATGCGAATGCGGCTCAAAATAAAATTGGTGTGATTGCTAGTACTGGGTATGTAGTTGCGGGTGATTGTAAGGCAGGATTAGCGGCACCTAATGCGGCTAGTTTCCCCACTGCAATGGTCTATCTGGCTGCGACGAAGCAATTATTAGTTTCCTATGCCAGTCTGACAACAGCTGCAGATAACATTTACGTTTACGATATCGATGAAACCACAGGCGCAATCAGCGGAGCAACAAAAGCTTCTGATGTAGGTGATGAGAATATTAATATTCGTGGCGTATCTGCAATGTACTGGGATGTCGATGCATCCGTTCTTTATGTTGCTAATGGTTCAACGACATTGGCGAACTCGATCGAAAAATTTACTTTCAATACGACAACCAAAGTTTTAACTCGAGTCGGTTCAACACCATTTTCACCCAGCACGATTTATCACAAATGTATAACTTCGATGATGGTCGCCAAATAATTTAATTTTTAAATCTTTAAATAGCTTTGCGTAGGTATTCTTGAGTTACCTAAGGCACAACGTCGTGTTTCACTGGCCACAGCCGGCCATCCATGGCCGCCAGAGGCCTTAGATAACTCAAGAATACCTAGCAACGATCCAAATCTTAAAAAATTAAATACATTTTGTAACTGCATTTCTAAGGCTGCGAACGAGTAGTCGATTTGGGTTTTCCAAATCACTTGAGATTTCATCTTTGGAAAAGTTCTAAGTTGCTCTCTATCTCCTAAGACCTCCGACGGCCATGGATGGCCAGCTGTGGTCGGTGAGGCAGGAGGCCGTGTCTTAGGAGATAGAGAGTAACTTAGAAAAGACTGATAGATGAGAATCAGAATTGTGATTCGAAAAATCCAAAGCGGCTACTTAGTCCCAGCCTTCAATATTTTGACTGCGAATCTCCTGATCCTCTACAAACATTTTTTCCAAATCAGTACGGGCCTGTTTGGCGGAAGCCAGCATTTCTTTTTCGTCGTCACGTTTTTTATGAAGGTCTTCAATGACGGCGATATTGTGATTGCGGAAAATATGCGCGGCCTTAACCGAATCGTAAGGAGCCCAGCCTAAAGATTGTAATACCTGAGTACCCATTTTTAGAGATGCTTCAAAGGTTTCGCGTTCGATTCTTTCTATGCCTAAATCCATCAGCGAATACATATGTTGGAGATTTCTTGCGCGCGAAAAAATCTTAAGATGTGGATAGTGTTCTTTAGCTAATCGAGCCAATTTCAAACTGCCATCCACTTCATCAATTGCAATAATTAGAATTTTAGCCTGACGAATTCCCGCAGACTCCAGCAGATCCTGGCGAGTAGCATCCCCGTAATAAATTTTAAAACCAAATTTTCTTAAAAGTTCAATTTGATCCGGTTCGTAATCTAAAACCGTGGCGGTAATTTTATTTGCGTATAATAAACGACCCACTATTTGTCCGAAACGACCGAAGCCAGCAATGATTACTGGATTATGTTCGTTTTCGATAACATCAGTATCGGGCCGTGCTTTGGCCAACAAAATCGGTTCCAAAAATTTACTGTACACCCAAATAAATAATGGAGTTGCCAACATGGATAAGGCGACGACCGCAGTTAAAAAATGGGCTTGTTTTTCATCTAAAACTTTTAAAGACAATCCGGCACCAAATAATACGAAAGCAAACTCTCCGACCTGGGCAATAACCAAGGCGAAAAAAGGTATCTGCACCCGCGGAATTTTAAAAACCAAACCTAAGACGTAGTGAAAAATGAATTTAATTGCAAAGACACCGATAACAGCCGAAATCATTAGAAGCGGCGACTCTAAAACTGTAGTTACGCTGACCGACATTCCTACCGAAATAAAAAATAAACCTAATAGTAAACCCTTAAACGGTTCAATATCACTTTCCAAGGCATGGCGATATTCGCTGTCGGCCAACAGTACACCGGCAATAAAGGCGCCTAAGGCCATTGAAATTTCTAATTTCTGCATCAAAAAAGCCATCGACATAACCAATAGCAGTGCGAAGGCCGTAAAAATTTCGCGAAGGTGTAACCCGGCGATGAAACGCAGGATGGGTCTTAGTAAATGTCTTCCAATAATAACCACTACTATTATAATTCCAGCGGTTTTCAAAAATCCCAACAACGACATACTTTGTTCGACAGCGTTTTCACTTTTTACCGCCAATAAAGGCAAAATCGCAATCATCGGTATAACCGCAATGTCTTGGAACAACAGAATTGAAAAATTATCTTTGCCGCCGGTAGTGCCCATTAACTTTTTTTCGTTTAAAAATTGAATGGCCATCGCCGTTGACGAAAGGGAAAACCCCATTCCAATTAAAAGAGAAATTGCAAAACTAAATTTAAACAGTAATAAAACTCCGCACATGATCAAGGTAAGGCCAACTACTTGAATGCCACCCATTCCAAAAATAGGAATTCTTAACGACCAAAGTTTTTTCGGATCCAATTCCAACCCAATAATAAATAAAAGTAAAACGACGCCGAATTCAGAAAAATGCATGACGTCTTGGACGTTGCCGATAAAGTGAAAACCGAAAGGGCCGATTAAAATTCCAGCGATGAGGTAACCTAAAACGGAACCTAGGCCTAAACGTTTGGATAAGGGGACACAGATGACGGCCGCAGCGAGGAAGATGAGGATGTTCGCAAAGCTATTCATGCGTACTTTTCGAAGAAGGTTTTGATTTCGTCGGTGTGTTCTAACAAATGCCGATCAGAAGCACGGGAGGCCAGAAAAAATATAAAAGGTTTTCCCCAAGGCATCTGACACAAGTCTGCGGTTTGAATATAGGGCGTAAGGTAATCTTCAATATTTCTTTTATTATAACCATTTGGCGTATACGCTTCTGCACCGCCACCGGTTGTAATGGAAATCTGAAAATCTTTTCCCTTAAGGGCCTCACCTTGCGGTCCGTAGGCAAAGCCAAATTTAAAAACTTCATCGACCCACATTTTCAACAAAGGCGGCATACTATACCAATAGAAGGGATGCTGTAAAAAAATCATATCGTGCTGAAGTAATAATTCCTGCTCTTTTCGATAGTCGATATGAAAATACGGGTAACGATCATATATGTTATGGTAGGTCACGTTAGGAAGGTTCTTTAGTTGTTCTACAATAAAACGATTTGCTCTAGATTCCGACAAATGAGGATGAGCCACTACAAACAAAATCTTCTTCATTACACTTTTTGGTGAATCTTTAAAAGAGTTTCTACTGTCTTACGAATTTTTTCGATCTCGAACGGCTTCTTAATATAATCATCAGCACCGATCTCAAATGCTTTTTTAATATCTTCTTCTGACGTGTTTCCCGAAACAAAAATAAGTGGGATTTTTTTCAGATCTTTATGCTCTTTTAACAATTGAGCCAACTCAAAACCATTAATCCAAGGCAATCCGACATCTAACATAATTAAATCAGGCGAAGAGTCTTCCAAAACTTTGGATAAGGCACTTCCATCTTCAGCCATTTTGACGATATAACCATCAGATTCGAAAATTCTTTTCATACCACTACGCATAGTTTCGTCATCTTCGATAATTAATAAAACTTTGGGGTCCATTTTCTTTTTGAGATCACGAAATTGATCCAAAGCCACCACAGGTTGGTCAGCCATACGAGCCTTGGTGATTCGTTCGATTTTTGAAATAAGATCTTGTGTGTTTATTCTTTTCTTAGCCATTACTTTTCTTCTACTTAGTGATTCGCTTCCAACCAACGTTCTGCATCGATCGCTGCCATACAACCACTACCCGCTGCCGTTATTGCCTGCCGATAAACATGATCTTGCACGTCTCCAGCCGCAAAAACCCCAGGAACATTTGTATAAGTAGAACCCTTTTCAGTTACAATATAACCGTTTTCACCCAATTTTAGAAAAGGTTTGAATAAATCTGTGTTTGGCTTGTGACCAATGGCCAGAAATAATCCTTGTACTTTCATTTCTGAACTAGCCCCGGTTACTAAATTCTTTAATTTTAAAGAATTCACACCTTTTTCATCGCCGACAACTTCCGAAACTTCAGAATTCCAGACAGGCGTTATTTTTGAATTATTTAAGGCTCTTTCAGCCATAATTTTAGAGGCACGGAATTCGTCACGACGATGAATTATGTAAACTTTAGATGCAAATCGAGTCAAAAAATTCGCTTCTTCCATAGCGGTATCACCGCCGCCGACAACAGCAACTTCTACATTTTTAAAGAAAGCTCCATCACAAGTTGCACAGGCCGAAACACCACGATTCATATAAGCTTTTTCTGAAGGCAATCCTAAATACTTTGCACTAGCCCCAGTGGAAACAATAATGGTTTGTGCCTGATACACTGTTTTACCGACCCAAACTTTAAAAGGCTTCTGACTAAAATCCACTTGTGTCACATTACGAGTGATAAAACGCGTTCCAAATCTTTCAGCCTGTTTGCGCATGACTTCTATTAAATGAGGTCCGGTTATTCCGTGGTCAAATCCAGGATAGTTTTCAACATCAGTAGTGATCATCAATTGACCTCCGGCCTCTTCGCCTTCGATCATCAATGGTTTCATGTTCGCACGAGCCGCATAGATTGCGGAAGTCAGCCCCGCAGGCCCAGAGCCAATAATGATGAGTTGTTCGGTTTCAATTCTTTGATTTTCGGGTGTCATAATTAGGTCCTTTTAAAGGATTCAAATCTACACCTATTTTAAATCAAAAACCAGATGTCGATTGGCGTCATTTGGATTTTCCAGCCAATCAAACAATTTTTCTGCAACGAATTCGGGCTTTTTAACCAAGTTCTTATTTTGCGCCTGACGAGGCCAGGCGTGCTGCGGTAATAAATCCGTATCCATATAACCTGGACTAAAAAGTCGCAGATCATATTTCAAACTTCCCTCTGATTGTAAACTGGTCACCATTCCTTTTAAAGCATGTTTTCCAGCACTATAACTAGCGGCCTTTGGATCAGGATTACTTTCCGCAATGG
>JAYVAZ010000077.1:0-6582 GCA_043750675.1 Pseudobdellovibrionaceae bacterium
GTTTTTTTACCCGATCTTCTGTCAAAAAAGTAGACAGAAGATCGATAGATAGGGAATTTAGACCAGGTGGTGAATTCAGAAATCACGAATACTTCGAACTTCAGAAAGCCTTCCACTGAACGCAGATATCCGATTCCGTTTAACGGCAAGCCACCAGCAAAGTGTGACTTACGTTTTAAAATACTATTTAAACTGAACATCTAACGATGGATCACCCATCACGTTGTAAACTTCCCAGTAGTAATTTTTTCGGCTTGAGGTTGAAGCTTGGACAGCTAAATTTCCAGTGAAGATAATCTGACTTAGTTTCGAAATCGAAGTAGCCTTCGCAAAAAGCTGATCGTAGACCCCAACACTTGCTGAATTATAGTCAGGATGCGGAGTGATTTCTTTAAATCCAACTGCCCACCAATAGTCTTCGTCCCAATAAGAATAGTCGGAGGCTCCGATGTATCCAACTGCGCCTTTTTTTGCCAGCCGCAGGGCCGCTTCTGCAAACGAAGTTGTATTGTAGCTGGATGATTGACAGCAGTTACCGATCCAAACACCGTAACGGTCGGTATTGGTCAATTTTGGCAAGTCACTTAACTTGAAAGAAGGATCGGCCCAACCTTCGGGACTGCAATGGGCAGTGTAATTGGCATAACCAACGCCTTGATTGACATCAGATTTGATTTTAGCGGAATATTGTGAACCCGAAACTTCCGGTTGCAATAAAGTATTGCTGGTAATTCCGTTCGTTGAATTAAAGTAGTTAGTCACACCGTAGTTGATTTGACCATTCGACCAATTTTGAAAACTAGAATCACTGCCGGCCACCATCGTGACCCGTGAAAGATAGGACAAGTCAGGAAGGCTGCGTGTTTCGTAAGCCAAGGTTTTATCGATGATCGCGTTTAAATCATTACTGTTGCTGGCTGAAAAACGTCCGTAAAAAGCGTCTGGAAATATGTCACCAGTGTATTCGGCGTAGGGTAAGTCCGTCACATGGCTGCCCGTAGTGCCGTCGAAGGTAGGAAGGTCGGCTACGTCACCAACGAATAAAATAAACTGTTGCGGGCTAAATCCAGTTGGGGGATTTAAAAATAATTTCTTTAAGTATTCTTTAATGGTTGCTTTGGTTGCGCCGACCTCTGGCATGTCGGTGTAGGCTTGAATCACTTGATATCCAGACTCTTGTTTCCAGGTCACAAAGCGTTGTAGATCACTTTCAAATTTTCGCGGCGATACGATAACGTAAGTAGGTGTATCGGCACGAGCAAACATAGGCCGCTCGGCGCCGATGACTCCGTTTAGCAATTCAGAGAAATTTTTTGCATCGTATTGATTAGATAATTCGGTAACCAATGGGTTCGCTTGAAACTTGATGATCGTGCGAATGTTATTGCGAATTTGTAATTTGCCAGTAGAGGCATCAAATCGGAAAGGGGAAATTTGCACACGGGCCAATTTAATATTTCTCATTGTGCCTAATTCTTCGATGGTCGTCGTCGGTTGCCCGCGGAAACCAATGCCTTTGTACGCAGCGGAATTATAAAAGAACGGGATTTTTTTTGCACTCTTAGAAACGGATTCCTGTGCCGGTACGACTTGATTAGAAACGCCGTAATCGGAAAGGTTAATTTCTTCTGTCACATATTCAGAAGCCTCGACCATGGCCTTCATTCCGGCTGGCACTTGAACTAGTTTTGTATAGACAGGTAAATTTGGAGTACCGCGACCGAAAACTTTTGTAAGTCCACTTGATTCAATTTCTACAAACGTTTTGCCGCCTAGCCTTACATCTTTTAATTTTATCGAATCAAGGGACAAGTCCATCACGATTTCAGATGGCGAAATAGAATTGATTTTCATTCCACCTCGAGAA
This sequence comes from Pseudobdellovibrionaceae bacterium, assembly GCA_043750675.1. GTDB lineage: Bacteria > Bdellovibrionota > Bdellovibrionia > Bdellovibrionales > Bdellovibrionaceae > JAYSSX01. Next base: position 1,868 of record JAYVAZ010000077.1, read on the forward strand.
GAACTTAATGGAACAACGGCAACATTTGCACTCGCAATTATGCTAAAAAGGCTCAGCGAAAACGCTGCCAGTAAATTAATTTTCATTCGGGATCCTTCGGTGATTTGTTGGGTTACATCAATTACGGTAGGTTACAAAAAAACTTCCATCAACACGGCGAAGAATTTTTCGACATACGTCCGTAGAAAGAGGATTTAGGTCGCGGGCCAAGAGGGGAGTTGGTGATAGTTAGAATTAGAATTGTTTATAGTAGGTTGGACCCGGCTGTTCGAATTCGGTATTAAGTCTTTAAAGTTGAATTGATATTCGCGCTTGTTAGCAAATCTCCCTCGCCAATACTAGGGACAGTAACTCCATAATTTGATAAAACTGAATTCAGTAGTTTCGAATACGGTTCTGGTGTAGCAGGACTGACCACCTGACCAAATTTTAGGTCGGTCCCTACACCGCATAGAAGCGTGGGAATGTCGGTTGTACGGTGGGTGTTACCATCGGACATGTCACTTCCGAATAATACCAAGGAATCTTTCAGTAAATCTTCTGTTTTTAGAAGGTTTATTAAATGTTTCAACAATCCTAAGTGCATTCCATTGATTGTTTTTAGCGCGGAAATTTCGCCCGCGTTGCTGCCATGATGGGCGCAGTCGTGATGTCCAATATTCAGACCTAGGTCTCCGGCGTAATTCATTTCTTCCGAAACCGCAGGCGCGTACATTATCGTACCTACGCGGGTTTGATCGCATTTCATGGCAAAAACTAATAAACGTTGCAGCTGTTGCACGCGATCAACATAATTTACGTTTTTATTTTCATAACTAAGAGTCGGCCTACCTGGAGATGTACAAGAATTGGAAGTTTGCGCTAAACTTCGCTCTATATCGCGAAGGCTAGATTCATATTGATCTAGAACGATCTTTCCTTCGGTAGAAGTTCTATTTTTAATCGTAGTTAAATCGTCAATCACTGCATCCAATACGCTTTTCTTTTTACTTCTTAGATACGCTAATTGCGTTACTCCTTGCGTATTCGGCGCAAATAAAGAATCAAAAAGTCTGTAGGGGTCTGTAAAAGTGGTCAGCGGTAAAGCATCCTCTTTCCAGGAAATTCGGTTCATATACAAATGCGAATAAGTGGGATGATCCGCCAATAAGTGTTGGTGATAGTACGGGCCGCCAATTTCAATTGATCGCAGTGGAGTCGGTTGATTATCTGCAATATACTGATCAATTGTTTTTCCACAGCGAACGTCACGCAAATCCAAGTTGATTCTTTTGCAAGACAAAAATCCCGAACAGTTCTGCCAATGAGGATCGATGTCCGCAAATCCGTTATAGAGATTTCTAATAATCATCACATTGTTGTCGATTCGATCAGTACCCTGTTTAAGTGCACTTAGAACGCCGCCTGCATTATCCCAGTTCCAACTTCCGATACCGTCGTTGTCAGGAAAGTAAGAACCATTCGGAAAAAAAACACCGATAAAGTTTTTACGCGGTACTGATGGTAATCCAAATGACGTAAACTGCGAAGACAATGGAAGAAAGGTGCTTAAAAAGGGCAAACTCAATTGAATCCCCATATGTTTTAAAAAGATTCGACGATTAGGCGAGTTCATTGGCGCTCCTTATTCACTGACGTCCCTATTATTTCAGCAGCCAGATCACGTAAAGATTTTTCATTGGTGACCCGCGGATAACACGATCGCGGTTTGGTCGGATCTTTACCCGCAATATAGGCGTATAATTTTTTTTCTACACAAGTGGTAAATTCATTCGTATCCGCAATAGCATTAGAAAGTTCGTAAGGACTGGTCACGACGTTTCCGTTGAAAGGCAGGTTTGCAATAATGGGTCTCCCATTAGCATAGGAGTTTCTAAATTTACCTTCTTTGTCCCAAGATTCTAGCGCTAATCCTATCGGATCAATTTGTTCGTGACAGGTCATGCAGCGCGAACTGGTTTGCCGGTGCGCTGCCATTCTATCAACGATAGAAGCATTCGGATTAATGTGGCTTTGCGCTGCCGCTATTTCTTCAAAAGTGGCGGCAGATAATGGCGGAAGCGACCGACAAAGGACACTGTCCAAAACCCAGATTCCCCGTTTAATAGGATGCGAATCACTTAATGTTGCTGTCCGTTTTAACCATTGCCCCTGGCTAAGAAGTCCTCCACGAATATCAGTTGGGACTTTTGAAAATTCAGTACCATTTGCCGAATTCGGCAGCCCGTAATGAGTCGCTAATAAGTTATTCACAAATGAGTAGCCGGGATTTAATAAAGTCGTCGTCGGAACACCGTCTGAAAGTACTTTTTCAAAAACTAATTTAGATTCTGTAGCCATTGCAAAATCTAGAGAATTGGTGTCGGAACTTAGTTTACTTCGAAAACCCAACCACTGGCCGGCAAAACTTGTACTAAATCGCGTTTTATATTTATTCATTAGTCGTTCGATTTGTGTTTTTAGAACATCAGTTGTCAGACCTTGATTTGTTGCCAGTGTCGACAGTTCAGCATCGGGATACGTAGATCCAATAAGCAGTGATACCCGTGCAGCCAATTGATAGTTGATTTCTGATGGCAAAAATCCTTCAGGAAAATATTCCATTTTATAAAGGAAGTTTGGAGATAATAATTGCGCTGTCAAAGTAGCACTTAGAGCGTCTTTGAATACTGAATCCAGATCTGAATCTTGAATAGGATCGGGAATTGCGGTTACCGCAGAAATGTCGAACGGGTTGGATCCCGCTAGTAGTGGGTCACTGGACATTGCAAACGCCTTAACAGTAAAAGTGAATGCGCTACCGTTCAGATAAATTTGCGGCACCTTAAATTGAAACCGTCTGTTACCTTGAATTCCCAGGTTCGAATAAATGTCGGGACTAGGTTGATTGGCCAAGGCCGAGCCTACATAAATATCCGGATTTTGTGTTCCAGAATTTTTTGCATAAAATTTAACTTCAACATTCCGTTCAGGCCAATCAGAATCGTAAGCCCATCCATTGATTCGACCGCCATTTGCGGTCATAGCAAAACCATCCACCGACCCTTGCACGGGCACTGTTGAAGCCCGAATGCGCGCAAGACCATCGTTAAACACCTTATCAAATAACATTTTAAATTTCTGTACTTCGACGGTTCGTAACGGACGACGAAACAGTCGCTGTCCCACGTATTCAATCACGGGGTCAGCACAGTTGGACCAATTTTTCATTGTTGAACTGAGTTGGGTTGAACACTGGGAAAGAATATCTGGTGACGCAAGAATTTTTTCAACCACTTGATCACTGGTTTTAATATAACCTTCGACGGCGATTTTATCTAGGGTAGCTTCCGACAAATTATCAAAACCATACAAAGGCGGTAGTTCCGGCAAATCTCTTAGAATGGATTGATCAAAAGTACCATTCAACAGATCGTTTAAAATATTGAAATATTCAAAATGCGAAAGCCGCGGCAGTACAGGCGCGGGCTCAACGCAACTTCTAGGATCTGGATTTGTTTCGTAGGCACCGTTATTAATCCAATTTTTGATTAGTGTTTTTTGAAATTCTGTTAGGCCAGCGCTATTCGGTGGCATTGAATTATTAGCAATGGAACTGTAAAGTACGCTTCTATCTACCTCGAAAGGTACAACTATATTTGCACGCATTAATTTTTGATAGCTGGATAAATCAATATTTCCGCTGGGGTTTACTGGGCCATGACAAGAAATACAGTTAGGTGCAAAAATCAATTTTTTTAGGTCGGCGTAGCTGGGTGAACTGCTGGAACTCAGATCTGAAGTTTCTAATTGCAGTACACTAAAATTGTGACAATTTTGATAACAAAGCATCAGTGTGAAAAAGGAAAGAATAGCAATTAGCTTTCTCACGATTCCCACCAATTTAATGGCCTTAAGAGCGCGCAATAACTTTGCCGCTTTAAACATAAATCCCCATATCTTATTTTTTCATTTTGTTCGATTCTTAGCAAGTTATCTCCGGGACTTGATCACTTTGAGATTGGTCAGGTTGGTCGTCTCAAATTAAGACAGGTCTATGGTCTTAGGGAAAGAATGGGTTTTGTTTTAGAGGGGTTTTTTTGTGGGGTGGGTAAAGTGTGTTCGCGGAGGGAATGCAGGTATACAAGCTTACTGGGAAGCTTGTATTCGGGAATAAAACTGGAATTCATGAATGTCGCGGCAGCTTACTACGCGTGCTTCTTTGCTAGTGTAGGACTCTTACAACATTGAGTGCTCGTCGACTGCAGTCTGACATACTAGTCTAAGTGTGGACTAGTTCAAAGCTCGCCGTTTCACGATTCTGATTGCCGTTCGTTAGTTTAAGGCCCAGTGTTTAGCCCGGAGGCCTTATGAATTTACTTTCTTTGTTCGTTTTATTAATCCTTCCTTCCTTGTCGTTCGCAGCGGGTTCTCGCAACGAAGAGAATTTAATTGCCGTAGGGCAAGGAATTTCGTCGCCGACGTTGACGTCGACCGTAAATTTTTCTTCGGGCTACACGCATGAAAATCCCCTCGGAACGATCTACCAAAATTCCTTCCGGGTGACCGGTGAATATGATACGTCGAATGATAACGATAGCAGCGGCAATCGGAATTCTGGATCAGGGGCCGAGGTCGGTTACGGTACCGGCAATGCCGGAATTGCCGCTGGATATTACCAAAGAAATTGTAACGGATGCGACGGACGCTTTGCTGGCTCTGCCGCTGTGGCCGGA
>JAYVAZ010000078.1:0-13878 GCA_043750675.1 Pseudobdellovibrionaceae bacterium
ATGTTCTTTTTCTAACGCCGCAATTTTTTCGTTTTGTTCAGTTTCTACTTTAGAGTGTTCTTCATCTAAATCTTTTTGTGCCTGCTCTACGTCGGAATCATCGTTAGTCGTCTTTATCACCTTCACAACAGGTGCAGGGGCTGTTTCGACGACTTCTTCGATTGATTCTTCAGTTATGGCAACCGGTGCGGTTGAATTCGGTTCCTCAGCGATTACCGGGGTGGCTACTTTCGCTAGGGAAGTTTTTGTTTTAGCCACTGGAAGCACTTTTTTTACAGAAGGTATAGTTTCTATTTTAGTAGCAACTATTGCCGGCACTAAAATTTCGGAATCAGTTGCGGCTTCCTGTTTAATTTTAGGTTCTAAATTTTGTGTGATTTCTGCGATCTCTGTCGGGGTGGCCGCATCGGAATTGGAAGGAGTTATGGAAGTCGCTTGTTGATTCAAATCTTGCGCGGGTAAATTTGCGGTGTCGGCGGTAGATATTTCGATAAGCTCTGTCTTATTAGCTTCTGTCTTTAAAAGTAGTGCGGGTTTTTCTTCCGGAAATGGTTGAATGATATCCGAATTCATGAACAATGCAGTCACAGCCAAGGAAGCATGTATGATCATCGATAAGCTTAAGAAGCTAACCGTTCTTATTTTATTAGTTGGCAATTTGATTTCTTGATCCATAATCTCCCCTTTGCAGTAAAATCCCAATACTTCTACCTATCAAATTCTGGGCCGGAGTGCTGGCTTTTGAGGTCCATTAAAGGCTAGTTGTTACTTAGGTTTAAGTTCGCTGGTATTTTCCATCGTACCAACTTTAAGAAAAAATTTCATGATGTGGACAGCAATTGTACGCCTATTTGAATTTGCGCAATAGTTGTTTGTTGCGGTTACCCTGCCAACATAAAGAGTGTTTATAGGCCGGTTTTGGCAAAGTTAGATTTGTTTCAGACAATCCTAAGGTCGAATGAAAATTAATTTTAAGGCCTAAGTTTTGTTTGAACTGACTTTAATTCGGGAGGTAATTCCTTTTCTAAGAAAAGATTCAATACCCTTGGGGTCGGCGGCGGCAAAGTGTTTAGCACATCAATGACTTGATTTGCTGAAGGAACCGAAAGGTTAGTCAGCGACGATTGTGAAAGGAGAACTTTCCAAGTAGTATTTATCTCAACGGAACCAATTCCTAATTTTATGAATAAGAGGTTAATGTTCTTTCGCATTCGTGCGATATTATCTATGTTTTCAATAGGCATTGCTTCGATGTCAGCCAAAAATAGAATTTTGTCATACAGTTTTTTTGGAACTTCTAAAATGTTTTTTGAAAATGTTGAAGAAGTTAATCGTGGACCAAAGGTGGTTGAATCAATGGGAGAAAGAGAAACATAAAATCCACCGCCAGCTCGATCTCGGCCTCCAATTCGGTCTTCGATCGAGTGTTGTTCAACGGTTCCTTTACTAAGAATCTCCACTTGTTCTTTAACTGGGCCCCAATGAAAAACCTGAGTCTCTATCGGCAAAACATTTATGGTTCCCAGCTCGACTTGGGTTTTTCCGTATTCCATAAATAGAACGTAGCCCAATTGTGTTTCCCCAAGAGAAAAAACTTGTTTACCAATAAAAATATCTTTTTGTGACTGTTTGGTATATTCATCGTTTCGGGCCAGTCGCAAAAGGTGGACGGCTTCACAATTCCCAGAATTAGCATACAAAGGAATAACATGTAGCTGGCCTAAGAAAAAAAAGAAAAAAAGAAAGAATCGCATGGGTCACTCGAATCAATTGAGCTCGATTAAGCTGAAGAAGGGATAAGTCGCCGAGTATTCCTTTTGGTTGCTTGTTTTCACCTTAAGAGTCAGACCATCGTTTTCTATTTTGAACCAAAGAATATCTACCGGCAGTTGATGGACCTTTACCTCTGAAAATTCAGCGTCTTGGATGTGTTTCCACGGTTTAAATTTGCTGATGATTAATTTTTTCCTATCCATTTTTGCGAAATACTGTACGCCATTGAGGCTATATTCTTTTTCTAGTCTAGCTAATTTGACTTCGCCTGATCCTCGCACTACCTCGAAGTCACCGTATAGCAAGCTTTTAGTGTCTACTGTCCCGTTTTCTAGCAGCAAAGAGGCTTGACTGTAGTTTACCTCGGAAGCGGCAACATAATTTTTTTGGTCTGAAGTTTTGAAATACAATTTGGTTTTATCTTCTGATAGTTTGTAAGCAACTAGGCCTTTTGAAAAAGAATAATAATTAAAACCACCAGCGAAGACGATTACATAATTACTACTATCTAAATTGGCGTTATAATTTGGAACGCGAATCAAAATACTAGTGGCTCCGAATTCTAATATCATCTCTTCGGCGTATCCAGGATGCATTTGCTTAAAGGCCAACCTAACAGTTCTATTTCACTGGTGATCGCTGTGAAATCGTCGCTCACTTTTGATGACTCAAGCGATGTACTAGCACCAAGTTCAGCTCCGTTTAATAAACTATTTATCGATGATTCTCCTGCATTTGCAAATTGGCATATAGTCATTATCATTAAAACTATGTAAGTTTTCATTTTGTCCGCTATCTTTTAAAAAGCACGAGATACCGTTGCAAAGTCTGTGGGATGAATTTCCCATTAGTCAGAGCACAACGATCTTTCGAGGTTAGATATTGCTAAGATCGAGCCAGCTTCAAATCAATTTAGAGCAACAGCTGCGATAAATAGGTGAGCAAATGATTTACAAAAAGTCGTAGAAAGTCCATATAAGCGATTCTTTATGATTTCGAGTGGAACAGCAAAAGGTTTGGGCGATTGTACCTAAACCTTTTTGTAAGGAATCCAGAGATTATCGAGTCTAACCCGCTTCAGAACTCAAAATTGAATATTTTGAGAAAAATTCCGGAGACTCAATGAGTGTCGATATCTTTGACAGTTGTCGAACATAAAATTGACTTTCATTTAAATTACTAAAAAGGCACTGTCTTTTCATATAGATATTTAAAAAACAATGTATCCACTTTCTAACAGAATTTTCCAAACCCAGGGTCTGTTCTTTGCATTCTAATTAATTATGACTTTGTTTAAACTTTTAACAATAGATTTAATTTTTGCTTTGGGCCTACTTCATTCACAGTTAAGTATGGCCAGAACCTGTGATGCAATCCATCTTCCCTATGATAACAACAATGCCTATTTATTTTTAGATCATCATATAAATGGTGAACCTTCTTATTTATCAGATAGTATGTCTAATCTACAGCGCTTAAATCCTGTCTATTCCGATATTTTTTATGTAGGAACTGATCTTGTCTCAAAAGTGGCCGAGCAAGGTAAATTAAAAGTCATCAAAAATCCAGAGCCCTACTCTGACCAATTAGCAATCGTCTCTGGAGCCTTTCAAGGTGGAAGCAGTTTTCGATTTAGTATCGGAAAAAAAGTACTGTTGACTGCAGATAAAACCGTGATCCGAAATAAATTAGAACACTCACTGTATATAACAATGACACATGGGATTTCGTTAAAAGGAAGAACTCAACAAAATGCAAAAATAAGAGCTATTTTTAAAGTTACAGGAAAAAGAAATGCTGACTTTGAATTTGTTTCATTTAAAGAACCCCTCATTTTTGAATCAGAATTTATAGAAAGCTCTGCAACTGAAAATCAAAGAATGAACTTTTTATGGAGTAAGTTTAAAACCAAAGATGGTATCATCCTAAATAGTGCGGACTTCATGGTGAATGAGATGTTTTTTGAAGTTCAGGCTTTAAATGCAACCACAACTTCATTGACATTATTTCTTGATGGTCCCTTATTTATAGAGCAGTTCCCTGTTTCAAGTAACCCAACAAAAGCCAACTCTGAAATTTTTTGGGAAGGCATGGGTATTGAAAAATCCATTGCCGATAATGGCCCAAAAAGTAAACCTCAATTTCTACACGCAATTGTTTCGGAAGCTTTTAAAAATAAAATTTATGCTAACTTACACAATAAAGAATACGAAAAAGAAGCCTTACAGATGTATAGAACAGGTAAACTTAAAGATTATTTAGAGGCCATGGGTTACAGTTATGAGCCCGTTCAATATAAACTTGAAATGGCCTTTGATCAGTTTAAATTTTTTAATCTTTTAAAAAACAAAAAGATTCCTATTGAAACAGGAATCTTCGGTGAATATCACGGAACAGAATCACATGCCTTGCAGCTTTATTGTGTGACTAAAGGGATGTCTAAATCAGAATTAGATTATTATATGAACTTTTACCAAGAGATGGGTCATAATGCCGCCTTTGGTTGGAAACTTTGGAATGCCTTATTTGATTATCCTAGGCCAGATTCCCCAAGGAGCCCACTTTACTGGGCAAAAAAAATGCGCGAGATTAGAAATTAGGGGTAACTCGCAAGCAGAGGTAGTGTTCTTCTCTGTGCCATCGTTTCAATCTTCGCTTAACTCCAAGTACAACGATCATTCCCGGTTTGTTTAGCTAAAAGTGAAAATGATTCAATGTGGTGTGCGGTTTTACTCGGCACGAATACCGCAATAGTATAGGTAATTAAACAAGTTTTACTTGCGACACTTTTTTTGACTTTGATGGTATCGCCATTAAGACAGTGGCTGAATAACTATGAACATATTGGATCCGACGAGTCTGTTTTTATGAGTTGGGTAAACAGCTTTAGAGCTCTCTTTGACTAATCCATTTATGACTTTTCAATTTTAACGATCACACATTCTTAATGATTTGCGTTTGGGTACGGCTTGCTGCGATTTTTTCTAGAACGATGTCGGTGATAACTAGTAGGGAAACGAGTGCAACTAAGATGACGGCCAGTTTTAAAAATTTATTATTCATCAATTTATCCTCTTGATGTCTTAATTTTACCACACTAGTAATCGAAGAAATCTAGACTAATGACCGGCGGCATAACCGCAAGGGTTATAGCGTTTTAAGAAATAAAATTAATGAATTCTTATCATATTGGCTCAGAATTTCTTGCCCATTGTCTAGGAAGATTCCTTCATCATGACCAGTATTCGTTAAACCCTGCTTTCGAGTATCGAAAAAAGTTTGTTTGTTTTTGGGAGCGTTGGCTGCAATTGGATACCCGTTACACTCTTGATCGAAATCAGTTAAAGGATCGTTTGCTTCCACAGGTTGGAAAGTTACAGGACGGGAAGTCGCCTTACTGAGAACCGCACATAAACTAGGAGCCGAATTATTGTGGAAGTAAGGCCACCTTGCCCAGATCCCAACCAGGGGAGGAGGCACATAGCCTTTTTGTACTTTAACAACAGTTCCATTATTTTTTGAAATTTGAAGATTATTTAATTTTTCTAACGCCTTCATACCTAAAAACCGCATAGGATCTGTCCCAACATCTATCACTGGAGTTTTTTTATGGTATTTGACCAAAGTAGTTTTCAAAAGATCTTTAAACTGAATTTTTCCAGATTGAAGGGCTTCAACGGACAATGGATCGTTCCACGCTTTTTCATATTTCCCATGGCAACCAGAACAAGTTTTGTTAAATACTTGTTCGCCGTGTTTCAAATCTTCTAGCGCAAAATGGCTGACGTCAAAAAAATCTGAATAGGAAGGGGCTTCCATCGAAAATACAGCGGTAGTTAGTTCTTGAATAGTCTTATCATTTTTTTGCAGCCAAAGATCCAATTGCGGTAGATCCACACCACGGCCAAGTTCGTTCCATAGAATATTTGTGAAAATAGGATTCCCACTGATAATAGAACCATCTGACAGCCATCGATTTTTATATTTTAAATTCCACCAAACAGCAGGTTTACTATCGGCGCTGTTGCTGTCGAAGTAATCGGGATGTGGATTTTTTTGTAGATAACTGCTTTTAGTGGCTACAGAATCTTCTTCTCTTAAGGCTAACGATAAAGAAACCTGCGCTAATGAACTGTCCAATCCCAAAACCAATGGTTTATTAACTCCTACTGATTTCATGTTTGTTTTTAAGTCTTTCAGCATGTTGGCTTCATTTTTACTAGCGCCACTAGTTAATTTAAAAACAGATTTAGAAGCCAAAGGCAAAACCTGCTTTGCACGGATAAACACTTCATTGGCATGGGGAAAACGATTCGTTAAACCCAGAACAGTTTTACCAAATAGTCTTCCAGCATGGCAAGCGGCACAGCTGATTGAAAATCCATTGGCCGTAGATTGATCTTCAAAAGTTTTTTCGATAACTCCGAACCCCAGCCCATATTCAGGCCTTTTTCCTTCCGGGTAAGGAACAGAATAAACACCGGTATCGGTTTCCAAAGGATAGGGTTGTAACCCAATCCAATTCAGAACCTCATTAAAAGATTCAATTTGGACTAATCCCTTAACAAAAGTTTGTAGAAATAAACGAAAAGGATTATCGAAGTCAGCATCAAAGAAATTTTTTACTGGTTCATAAGGCGGTAGCATACCGGTAATTTCTAAAGGATATTTTTGAGTGTGAAGTTTACCCCGATTTTTGTAAATTACAAAATCAGAGTCAGATTGCGAAAATGGATTCGGTCGTCCACCTAATGGGACTTCGAAATTTTCTGACCAAATATTATTTTTAAGAAAAACGCCGGTTGACGATGCCTCTGCAGAATAAACATTAGCGCTGCATAGAAAAGAGGTTAGCAAAATTAAAAATAAACACTTCATGCCATTGACACGAGTCCGGTAGGAACAACACCTTCACCGATGGATTGGGATAATTTATAGTGATCAGCGTGTCCAACAATATTTAACATCTCGGATTCAGTAAGCGGTTCCGGATGAAGAATGTTTTCTTTTTTCATGGCCAGAATTCTTTTATAGGAATTTTCTAAATCTGCGGCTTTAAGTTTCCCATCCGTTAATGCTTTTTCAATGGCGGCGATTGCGATCGGTGGGGTTTCTGGTTCATTGCAGTAAAGAAGTAAATCGGCACCAGCCTGAAGTGCGCGTACAGGAATAAAAGCAGGGTCGTAATGTTTGGCCAAGGCTTTCATTCCCAAATCGTCAGTAATTAACAATCCTCGGTAGCGCAGTTCTTCGCGTAAAATCTTTTTTAAAAAGATTTCAGACAAGGGGGCTGGCCACTCGGGGTCAATTTTTGGAAAACGAATATGTGCAGTCATTAGCATTTCGATCCTAGAACGAAAGGCTTTTTTAAAAGGGATGAGTTCCAGGTTAGAAATTTCTTCAAATGATTTTTGCTCTACTGGCAGGTCTTCATGACTATCCAACAAAGTATTTCCATGTCCCGGAAAATGTTTCGGGCAAGGGATTACTTCGGCCTTGATATAACCGCGAATGATTCCCGAACTATGTTTTGCCACCATTTCTGGATTGCTGCTAATTGCGCGATCGCCAATGACTTTATTATCAGGATTAGAAAAAACATCAATGCAAGGAGCGTAGTCTAAATTGATTCCCACTGCTCTTAGCTCCTTTCCCATATAAAACGAGAAATGGAAACTTGCTGTAGGAGAATCTAAATCGCCCAATTTTTTTAAGGCGGGCCATTGGGTGAATGGAGGTTTAAATCGGGCGACTCGGCCGCCCTCCATATCAATACCAATATAAAGCGGAGTTTTTTCTTTGGTTTGTTTCCGCAAACTTTGTAATTCAGCACAAAGCGCCCGCACTTGTTTGGGCTCGGAAATATTTCTTGCGAACAGAGTAACACCTGAAATGTTATTATCTACGATGAACTTTTTTTCTTCGTTAGTTAAGGTAAGTCCTGATATTCCAATTAAAAGATGCTGTCCAATTACGTGTTTCATAGCATTGCTCCTTACTGGTCCGTTTTCGGTTTGAATTTTTTAGCTTCCTGATTGTTGTTTTCAGGATCTTGTGCGGGAGTTCCATTGGCTGCCGGAGGATTTCCACCTTTGCCTTTAAGTTGCAAACCCTTGTTTTTAGGAATCCCGATCTGTTTTCCCGGAATCGGTGTGGGTGAGGCCACCGCTGCCTCCGGGGGCACTGTTGTGTCGGTGGTGGCCTGCGCTGCGATCTTAGGTGCGCCTGCATTGCGAAGTTTTGAAAGTTCATTGTTTTGCCCGGTAGGAACTTCGCCGAAAAGGGCTTTTAACAACGGAATAGGGATAGACATATTATTGGTCGCTTCGGACGGTTGTGCTACCAACTCTGTTGAAATGGATTGTGCCGGTGATTTAGTCGCATATACTTCGCCGCGTTCGTTAACGTAGGAAACAAATTTGGAATCTTTGAATTCATTAATTACTTTAAATACTTTGTTTCCATTGTACATTTCTTGATTTTTAATAATTGCAATACCTTTAGTGATTAGCGCATCTTCTTCGGCAACGGCTTCATAGTTGTATTGCGTATCCACCTGAAAACCCTTGGGGCTTTTTAGCATCGTGTAAGCTAGGAAGGTGCTAAGAAATACACCTTTATCCATAACTTTATTAACTTTTTCAACTTTGGTGCCGTCAGTGATAGTAGCCAAAATTTTATTTTTTTCAAATTTGGCATCGACTGTTTTGGTTTGTTTTCCCAACAAAGTTGTATATTGATAGGAAATAGGTTTCATGTCTTTCGTGGCATAGGCCTTTAGGCTTTCCGTTAAGCCGCCACCTAGTTCGTTGGTTTTAATAAAATAGGTAGAGATGAACTGATTTTTTTTGTTATCAAATTCATATCGATTAACCACGTAGCCAATGTGGACAGAACCCGAAAGAACTTTTGAATATCCGTCGAACAGGATTGTTACATCTGCAAAACTTTGTGAGCAGAATAAATATAAGAAAAGAAGTACATATTTTAAGTAGACCATTGTCCAGCCTCTCGTGCGAAGTTTCAGATTAAAGTCTGTCGTTGTCCTTTATTTATGTCAAAGACTTCCAAGTCCTGAATTTTCAGTAGAAAATAACTATTCATGTATATTAGAAAACCGCTGCAGGTCCGAAAATTTTTTTCCAACGAAAAAGGCCAAGTCGCCATATTTGTGGCTTTGGTATTTCAAGTTCTTTTTGTTTTTTTTGCGATGGTTATCAATGTGGGTCTGGTCGTGCATCATAAAATTAATTTACAAAATTCAGCTGACCTTGCAGCCTACTATGGGGCTGCCAAACAAGCCGAGATGCTGAACGCCATTGCACACGTGAATTACCAAATTAAACAAAGTTATAAGTTAATGACATTTCGCTACCGACAAATTGGAACTGCTGGAGACGTCAATAGACATCCGTTTGACGTCGGTTCACAGTCGCTAAGACCTTCAGCAAATTTCGATGTGGATTCAACGATGACTCCAACCTTTTGTTCCTCTTATCCGCCTTTTAACATCGTTACCCCGACAACAACCTATTGTAAGGAATTGAACGGTTACAATATCACTTTGCCAAGTCGTCCTAGTTTATCCAGTTCGTTGTTTTTCGTGAACTTCACCGGACCCATTATCGCGGCTTCACAGAATTTAATTAGCCAGGCTTTGAATGATTGCAAACGAGTCAGTGCCTTAAATTGGCTGCAGCTGGCCCGCTTTATTACCGCCTATAAAATGGATATCGCCAATAGAAAAAAAATGATTTACCTGTTGGCCAACAATCTTAGCAAATCGCCAACTGATTTTACTGATCTAGATGGAGAATCCGTTTTAGAAGGCGTTAAAAAGACTTTTAAAAAAAATCTAACTTCGGCGAATGAAACGAGTCTTCGTCAGCTGCTGCAATCTTCAAGTACACCTGCCGCACCAGGAAGTCCTGCAGGTGGCGCGGCAACAAGTTTTTCCTTTTTCAATTCTTTAGGGGATGATCATTGCGGAATTTCGGGTGGAGAATTCGAGCCGCCAAAATGGTTGACCGAGGTGAATATATTTCCACTGTATTCATATATCGATAATGATTGCGGCGGAGGAGAGCCTAACATTAACATGCAACCGAAGTGGATGAATATCACCGGTGCTGCCAGTTTACCGAAATACCAAAATCTAATCGGAACGGATCTTATTAATCTTTTAAAAAATTATATCGACGAACCTGACGGCAATGTCCCAGCACAAAGACTTTACAAATCTTCGGTGGGCTTCGAAAAAAATCCGTGGTGTATGGCCTACGTTGGGGCCAAGGTAAAATCACAACCCAGCATTCCCTTTTCCCCAGCAGGAAGTGTCACTTTAGAAGCGAAGGCCTATGCGAAGCCCTTTGGTGGTCGAATTGGTCCCTGGTACGGTGAAACTTGGTCACAAGGTCAGCCCAATTCAGATAGCGTAAAAAAATTGGATCCGTTGCTTCCACCGCGGGTTTTTCCCGGTGTGATGTATAACAATCCGAATGATCCCACCTTAGTTCCTAACCATGCCAGATATGTCGGTGATGAAGTTGGAATTTCTTCTGCAATGACGATGGGACAAATGGGAAAAGCTATACACACCCGGGGCCAAATCAATATCGCGTGGTGGAACCATATTTTAGATCCTAACGAAGACCTGGGGGCAAAAGGTACTAATGGAGACATGTTAGCCTGGGATTCGACTGGCAACGTGGCACCGACTTTCCGCGATACCGAAATTGCGGCGTTAGCACCTGACCAATTTGACATGACCTACTATTCTATTGATCCAGATTTTTACCGTAACTATATGCAAAAAATTATTAACGGCAAACTAGGCCCAACAATTCCATTTAATGTTCGCGGTGATTTAGGAATGCGAATTAATTCTCCGGAAAAAAGATTAAGAGAATTCACCATAAAGGAACAAGTGGCTACCGCGGCAGATGATATTAAGAAAATATTTGATGTGAAAACGAAACTTCTTTATTTTGTTTTAGAGCCTTATCAACTACTGACCTCGTGGGAAGGGAAAAACCCAGAAGATTATTCATTAGATCCTACCCGATTCGGAAAGTGTGCTTTTCCAGTGAAGCCGGAAGAACCGTATACAAAAGCGACAACTGGAAACTGTATGGCCGGCGGCCGTACTGGGTATTCGGTAAAGTTGGTCAGCGAAGATTTTTTAAAAAGTGAAATGGAAATTGGGGGCCTTGGTAAAAACGGCAGAATCAGTAATCCACCTCCGTAATATTCGATCTTATCACTTCGCAAAGTTGAAAGTGTCTCATTGTGAGACGAATGAAATTGTCTCTAGATAATACGACTTTTTGCCGATACACTGTATACAGGGTGATGGGGTAAAAATGTCTTTACAAAAGCTTATTTTTGTTTTTGTTCTTATCAATTCTATACTGGTTTGCAATTCTGCCTTTGCAGTTAAAACCTATGCTGAGGCCTCTGCGGGCTGTGCTAGTTTACCTGCATCTGATCCTGAAATCGATGCGGCAGTAAAAAGTTGCATGGGTAAAGCATCAACAGCAAGTACAATGTGTTTCGAAAGTACTTCCCCTACAATTAAGACCGGTATGACGGTAGTGGGTTCGGTATTAAGTGCCGTTAAGATGGCCTCACCGGCTGATTCCTGTTCGGGTTTTGCGAAGGCCATGGATACGGCAAGAAATATAATCAGTGCGTTTAATTTGGCCTGTGGTGGTGCCCATGCTTTGTGTGATTCCAACTGTTCAACAGTTATGGCTAGCATCGAAGCGAAAAAAGCTGCAAATATTAAACAAATTACAACTTTAAGGGCAGAAATAGCCGCTTCAGCCGGTACGGCGGCCGCGCTAGAGGCGGAAGTGACTCGTTTGACAGCGCAAAATGCGGGCTTAGTAAAAGCCAAAGCCTGCACCTTTACCTTACAAAAAACTTGTAACTCTTATACGGCACAGTTAACCGCGGGTGCGGCCGGTGTGTTAGGTTTGGTCATTCAATCACAAGCAGCGGACACTTGTAATGCCAAGTTATCGCCTTCTCCAACCCCGGTGGATTGTTCAGTCGCAACCAACGCCACATTGGCGCAATGTATTTGTGAAAAAACTCCGCGTGCTTCTGGTTGCGAAGGCTACAAAAGTACCAGCACAAGTAGCGCCGATAATTCTTCGGCAAATAATTCTTTAATTTCCAGTAAAGACAAAGAAAAAGGCGGCGGCGATTTCGGTGGCGGTGGAGGTAATGACGGTGGATCTTTACCAACTGGTTCCGGTGGCAGCGGTGGCGGTGGATTTGCCGGCGGTGGCGGTGGCAAAGGAATCGACGGTGGACTGGGTTCTGCGGCAGGAACCGCTAAAAAAGATGCTGCCCAGAAAACGGGAATTAATACCAACATTTTAGGTGGCGATTACGGTGGCGGTGGGGGATCACGCGGTGGCGGAAGATCTTCGACCGACGAGGCAATGCAGTCACAATACAAAAACTTTCTACCTGGTGAAAAAAATGATCCAAGTAGGAATGTGGCTAATGATTCTGCTTCAGGACCGTTAACTGGCAGCGGTGGGAAAACAAACTGGGATAAAGTTCGCGAACGTTACGACGACAATTATTAGGGGTGTAACTTGAAAAAATATCTTTTGATTTTAACGACATTACTTTTAGCTTCTGAAACTGCCTTGGGTGGACGCGCAGCTAATCCTGACGCAACAACTACAACAGCTTCGGCAACTCCCATTCCTACGCCAAGTTTGCCTCCGGCGGGCACTGGATTTCAGGAAAGTGCTAAAGAAGCTTCTGGTAAACAAAAAATGGGATCGATATTAGGAATGGCTGCGACTGTACTTTGTGGTTACAAAGCCATCGCTTCTTGTAGTTCGCAAAACTATGCAATGTGTGCATTTTGGATTGGCGGCGCACTGTTATCTGCCAAAGTAACTGCAGACATGAATAAAAGTAAAAACATTTCTGATAAAAGTATCGGTGATATTACGATTACAAATCCGGATGGAACCGTCACACACAGGAACTTACCTGAAACAGTAGATGACCTGTTAAAAGATGATCCTAAAGGAAAAGAATTTCGATCTATTTTAGATAATTTGAAGAAAAAAGGTATCGTCGTTAATACACGAACAAATACGATTACCATGCCCAATGGAAAGACCTATAAACCTTCCGATTTTCAATCTGTGGAAGCAATGAAAAATGCTGGTATGTCGGATCAAATGATTGCCGATGCCACGAAAGCATTTAAAGAAGTGCAAGAACAGGCCGCTGATGGAGTTGCTAAGGCGGGAACTAGTTCCAGTGATATGAGTGTTAGTAATTCGGGCGGCGGCGGTAGCGGCGAAAGCAGTTCAGAGACTGGTGAAGGCCAAGGACAAGCAACGCAAAATGGTTTAGGAATTAACAAAGACGCTAGGCAGGTGGCCGGCACTTCGAAAATCTATAATGGTGAGTCGATCGGTGTTTCTGTGGATTCACTATTTGATATGATGAAACGAAGATACGAATTGAAACAGGATCAAGGCACATTTATCGAAAAAGCTAAATAATACGTTATTCGCCTTAGGCGAAATAATGCACTATTCGCCTTTGGCGAAATATTATATTAGCCTCGAATTGTTTTTACGGCTTGGTTTACCAGGTCTTTAATTAGGGGATGGTCTTTTTCAACAAGACCATCAATCCCACCATAATATGAAATCACTTGTTTCAGATGTTCAACCCAATATTCTGAATTTTTGGATAAAATCGCCGAGGCACAGGTTTCACTTGCTTTCAAAAAGTCTTCGGCATTTCCGGTTTCAAACCATTCCGTTTCAATTTTATAAGTTCGGACTTTTTCGCCAGCCTTTATTGCGTTATTTAAAATAGGGTAGAAGATATTTTCTTCTACGATTTCGTTAGATAAAAAATCTTTAATTCGTTTATCTAAAATCATTACACCTAAAAAATGTTCGCCTTTTAATCCGGGACGAGGTTCTTTTTTATTTATTTCTTCCACTTGTGAATTACCGTCGGTCCATACTCCACCAAATTTCAGGCCCACTTCGGGATGATCAGCTGTCAGAATAGTTGCCATAGGTTTGTAGAATATGTGTTCCTGAATCAAAC
>JAYVAZ010000079.1:0-1731 GCA_043750675.1 Pseudobdellovibrionaceae bacterium
TTGTTATCACTTATGACGACTTTGGATCCTGCCACTGGCAGGTTATCGACTTCCATTGGTTTGGAAATTTGACGTAAGGATGGCAGAAACCGAACTATATAATTTTTAGATTTGATATTAGTGACCTTCCAGGTAATGGGTTCAAAATTTTCAATATTAAAATCTTTTTTACCTATTGATTCTTTAAACTGGGCATCTCCATGTTCATCGGAATCGTTAGCGAATTCTTCAATGGAAACTTTTATGCTTCCGTCATTTTCGATTTGCCAGTTGTGCCGAATGGCGATGATCCCATCTTCAAAATTCGAAGACCAATTGCCTTCAAAATTTCCTTTTTCCGGATTAATTCTCCAGTAATTAGTTCGGATCGGGCCGGCGATTAATTTTTTCCCCGTACTATCCATTTGATAAATATCGGCATTAATTTGAAATCGATCTTTTAAATCTTGGTTAGTTAAATCTTTTGCCGAAGCATTGATAGAAATGGCAATCAGATAAGGTAAAAGGGCGAGGGCTAGTAATTTCTTATACATAAAGTCTTCTTTCTTTTTAGGTTTATTTTTCAGCGGCATGGGCGGTACCACATCCTGCCGTTAATCTAAATTGTCGTGGGACCGTTCGTAGGTTGCATCATCCAATGAAATTTGTGCGACTAGATTTTTTCCGCTTTCCGCAGGCACTCTATTTTTAAATGCTAAGGCACCTATGATCACGCCGACAAAAACAGCTGCAACCAATTGAATGGCCCACGCTGTTTTAGTATTGGGATATAAGGCAGGATTAATAGGTTTTTTAGATGATTGAATATTTACAGCGTTTTTCCATTTCCGTCTATCTAAATCAGAGGGTGCGGCGGTCATCAAAGGCGCCAGCAGCTGATCTAATTCCTGATCACGTCCGTCATTTCCATCATTATTTTTTTTCACGGTTTCCTCCTATAGAGTTTTCAGGCTGGGGCCTAGTCAGTAAAATGCCCCGTAGATTTTCTTTGGCTCGGTGGATGTGACTTTTCACTGTACCGACGGGCATTTGAAATTTCTGCGAAATCGTTTCGAAGTTAGATTCAGCATCGATCATTTCTAAAATAAGTTCTTGTTCAATTGGTTTTAGTTGGTTGATTGCCCAGCGCAGTTGCGCCACCTGGTCGTCAGGGCCTGGGGTATCAACCGTTTGTGTATCTAAATCTGATTCATTTTCGACTAATTCAAATTCAGATTTTTTTCTTAAGGATTCCAATTTTATAAATTTAGCGATTCCAAAGGCAAAACTTTTTAAAGTACCTTTGCTGGGATCGAAGTCACCCTGCTGGTGTTTTTGTACCAGCCTAACTAAAGTGTCTTGGACTAAATCGGACGCCCGCTGCGAAGGGAATGATCCTAAAAAAAAGCGATAAAGCGCCGGCCCTATCTGTTCAATAACTTCTGTCCACTCGGGTTCTATTTGATTCATCAATAGTCTATTGTCTATCAAACCGAAAAGGTTGCAACAGGTGCCTATTTATTTTAGTTATTTGCTTTTGGCGACGGCTAGATTATGTTTTGCAGCGGCCGAGGCCGGCCTCGCCGGCGACCAGGCTCGGGTGGCCGGCCGACCAGTCGGCGTGCAGGTGCTGCCACTCGGTGTCGCGACCGACCAGGCGCGGCGGGCGCAGCACGCTCACCGGCAGCGGCCGCGGCTGCGCCAGGTCGGGCGGCAGGCTGCTGGCGGCGACGCGGGCGCGCAGCGCCTCGG
>JAYVAZ010000080.1:0-3267 GCA_043750675.1 Pseudobdellovibrionaceae bacterium
GTTTGTCAGTGACTTTGACCGACGTATGGCGTCTGAAGTCGATCTAATCACCTTCTCCATTGAAAAAGATATTACTTCGCATATTTTATTTTCTTGGGACTTATGGAGTTTGGCGCACATTCGCGACTACTCGATTGATAATAATCCTAATTTACCTGATAGCAATTCAGATATCGCAACGATCGGTCCCAGTTTTGATTTTGATTTCCGCGATCATCCCTTTAATCCGACCAAAGGAACTTTTTCACGGATTGATTTAGAATATAGTTCACCAGAATTGGGCAGTAATCGAACCGTCAATTACATCAAAAGCTCGGCAAGTTTTACGCATTACTTTAAATTCAGCTCAAGTTCCAGTTGGGTATGGGCCAATTCGTTCCGCCATGCTTTTCTTAAGAATCTAAGCCAGGCCTCAACGGGTGGAGTTCCTTATGATAAAAAAGGCCTTCTTTTGGGTGGGCAATCCACTATCCGAGGATTTCAATTTGGTGAGGCTTTCCCGAATGTATATGATTTAGGTACCGCAACCAAATTGACGACCCAAGAAGAATTACGATTAATCAAATCGGAATTGCGATTTCCGATCAAAGGCAATTTCGTCGGCGCTCTTTTTTACGATGGTGGTTCGGTTACGATCAAAGACATTAATATTGCTGACCCTTATCGGGAATCAGCTGGGATTGCCTTCCGCTATTCTACGCCGGTAGGTGCTGTGAGTTTTGAATGGGCCTATAAACTGGATCGTAATACTGACCGCAAAGAAAGTCAGTTAGGCGAAGGCAACGATTGGACGAAGTGGTTGCCTACGCATTTTTCTATAGGAACCTTCTAAAAGTATCCCATTCAAATAACTCTTATGTTACAGATTGATTCTTTCTGCTTTACGACAATAGGTGTACTGATTGACGGGCCCGGCCTGCCAAGTTAGCTTCGCTTGTTGATCTAAATTCAGAAGGGAATTGCTCTATGAAAAAGCACTTAGTTCGGGTTTACCCATCCAAAGAAAAACTAAATAAAGAAAATCAACTGGCCTGGAAAATGGCTGAAATCGCGACTGATAAAACCGCGATTGGCGCCGCCGTTACCGATATGGTCATTAATCGCATCATCGATAATGCCTCTGTTGCTGTGGCCTCGCTGAATCGTGGTCCGGTGGCCACGGCCCGTTCGCAGGCTATTGCCCATCCACGCGAACAAGGTGCAACTGTTTTCGGTATGCCGAATTCACAAAAATTTAGTGCGGAGTGGGCGGCATGGGCGAATGGAACTGCTGTTCGTGAATTGGACTTCCATGACACTTTTTTAGCAGCGGACTATTCCCATCCTGGTGACAACATTCCACCTATTTTGGCGGTGGCTCAGCAACTGGGAAAAAATGGCAAAGATCTTTTGCGCGGAATCGTGACTGGTTACGAACTACACGTCAATTTAGTCAAAGCGATTTGTTTACATAAACATAAAAAAGATCACATTGCACATTTATGCCCAGCCCAGGCCGCGGGTATTGGAACGTTATTAGGTCTTAGCACCGAAACCATTTACCAAGCTATTCAACAAGCCGTTCACGTTTCCTTTACCACTCGGCAATCAAGAAAAGGCGAAATATCTTCTTGGAAAGCCTATGCTCCGGCGCACTCGGGCAAGTTAGCCATTGAAGCCGTTGATCGTTGCATGCGTGGGGAAGGGGCTCCGTCCCCAATTTATGAGGGCGAAGATTCTGTTATTGCTTACATGTTAGATGGAAAAGATGGAAAATACGAAGTTCCTTTGCCAGAAAATGGCGAAGAGAAAAAAGCAATCTTAGAAACTTACACGAAAGAACATTCAGCTGAATACCAATCACAAGCCTTGATTGATCTAGCGGCAAGAATGAAACCGAAAATTTCTAATTTCAAAGATATCCAAGAAATTATCATTCATACTTCACATCACACTCATTATGTAATCGGAACTGGTGCGGGCGATCCGCAAAAAATGGACCCCGGTGCTTCTCGCGAAACTTTAGACCACTCTATAATGTATATTTTTGCTGTTGCCCTGGAAGACGGTGGTTGGCACCATGTTAAGTCTTATGCTCCGGAAAGAGCTCGCCGACCGGAGACCGTAGAACTTTGGCACAAGATCAAAACTTTAGAAGATCCACAGTGGACTCAGTGGTACCACGAACAAGATCCTAATAAAAAACGCTTTGGCGGAAAAGTAGAAATCAAATTTAAAAATGGAACTTCTTTAATTGATGAATTGGGTCTTGCGAATGCACATCCCGCTGGCGCGAAACCGTTTGTTCGCAAAGATTATGTCCGCAAATTTGACGAGCTGACCGAAGGACTGATCGCAAAAGAAGAAAGAAACCGTTTTATCTCGATGAGCGAAAATTTGTTGGATTTAACTGCGGCACAAATACAGGAATTGAATGTCCAAATGCCTATCGACAAATTGTTAAATAATAAACGTGATGCCAAAGGCATCTTCTAAAACAAAGGTATTTTCTAATGTTATTTAATGTAACCGACCCAAGAACAAAAAGAATCGCCTTCAAAAAAGCCCTAGCCTCGGGAAAACTTTTACGTTTTCCTGGAGCCATCTCCCCTTTAGTTGCCATGCAAATCGAAAAGTTGGGATTTGAAGGTGTTTATATTTCAGGTTCCGTTCTTTCGAATGATCTAGGTTACCCAGATGTAGGTTTAACAACTTTAACCGAAGTTTCCCAGCGCGGTAGACAGATAGCGCGGGCGACGACACTTCCCTCAATTATTGACGCAGATACTGGATTCGGTGTTCCGATGAATGCGGCCCGGACAATTCAGGAGTTAATTGAATTGGGTTTAGCTGGTTGCCATCTGGAAGATCAAGAAAATCCAAAACGCTGCGGACATCTGGACGGAAAGTCTTTGGTGACTTCGCATGAAATGACTCAAAAAATTAAAGCCGCACATAGTGCGCGAAAATTAGATGAAAATTTTGTCATCATTGCCCGGACCGATGCCCGTGCCAGCGAAGGCCTAGACAAAGCCATCGATCGCGCTAAATCCTACGTCGATGCGGGTGCCGATGTGATCTTTACCGAAGCTTTACAGGATGAAAAGGAATTTGAGACTTTCCGCAAAGCAATTAAAATCCCACTGTTAGCCAACATGACGGAGTTCGGAAAATCAAAACTTCTCAATGCAAAAACGCTAAGTAGTTTAGGTTACAACATTGTGATTTACCCAGTGACAACTTTACGTTTGGCGATGAAGGCCATCGAAGATGGACTTAAAGAAATCG
>JAYVAZ010000081.1:0-6529 GCA_043750675.1 Pseudobdellovibrionaceae bacterium
GATTGGATGGGTAGCAAAGATGGATGGAGTTTTTTATGAATCCAGAACTTGGCCAGCTACTAAAAAAATACCGATTGTCTGAATCGGAATACCAGCTAATAAAAACAAAACTAGGTCGTGAGCCGTTAAAAATTGAATGGCCTTTATTTTCCTCGCTTTGGAGTGAACACTGCAGTTATAAAAGTTCTAAGGTTCATTTACGTAAATTCGGAAAGACATTAAGTCAGACTGTAATGGGCGGCATAGGTGAAAACGCCGGAATCGTAGATTTGGGGCAAGATGAAAAAATCGCGTTCAAAATGGAATCGCATAACCACCCCAGTTTTATCGAGCCATTTCAGGGTGCCGCGACCGGCGTTGGCGGAATTCTTAGAGATATTTTTACCATGGGTGCCCGACCGATTGCTTTGGCTGATTATCTTTGTTTTGGCGATATTCAGGCACCGCGAATGCGGGCACTAGTTAAAGGTGTTGTTTCCGGCATCAGCCATTATGGAAATTGTGTTGGTGTTCCAACTATAACAGGCCAAACTGAATTTCACAGTCAGTACAACAATAACATTTTGGTAAATGCGATGGCCGTAGGCCTTTTAACTAAGGACGATGTTTTGACTTTGTCAGGTGCGGTAGGGGTCGGTAATGATATCGTTTATGTCGGGGCAAAAACCGGCAAAGACGGTGTTCATGGCGCCGCAATGGCTAGCGAATCTTTTAATACCGACAATGAATCTAAAAAACCTAACGTTCAAATTGGCGATCCCTACTATGAAAAGCTTTTAATCGAATCTTGCTTGGAAGTTTTTAAGATGGGTCTAGTAGAAGCTATACAAGATATGGGCGCCGCGGGTTTAACTTCTTCTAGTTTCGAAATGGCCAGCAAAGGTCAAATTGGAATGAATCTGTATTTGGACAAAGTACCGAGTCGAGATTCCAGTATTCAGCCAGAAGAGTTACTTCTGTCGGAATCCCAAGAGCGCATGTTATTGGTCGCAAAACCAGAAAATTTAGGCCGATTACAAATGGTATTTGAAAAATGGGGTTTAGAAGCTGTTAAAGTCGGCGAACTCGTAAAACCCAGGAGGGTAAATCTTTTTTGGAAAGGTGAACTTCTTACCTCTATTGATCCTGATATTTTGGTTGAAGAAGCTCCGGTTTACGAGCGACCTTTTTCGTACAAAGCAAAGGATCTGTCCGTGCAGATGCAAACTCATCTTGAAAACCAACAGCAAGAAAAGTCATTTGATATCGAGCAGGGGTCTAGACGATGGATTTATAATCAATATGACCAACGGGTAGGATTAAGAACTTGTCATGACGCCAGTTATGACGTCGGGATTTTAAAACTTCCTAGTGATCGAGGCTTAGGAATGACCTTAGGTTGCCGTCCTCAATTGATGGATATCAATGCGTATTTTGGAGCCAGAGATGCGGTGGTTTACCCGGCTTTGCAGTTGGCAGTAAAATCAGTAAAAGCAATGGCCGTCACTGACTGTTTAAATTTTGCAAATCCCGAAAAACCTGAAGTGATGTTTGATTTTGTTCAGTCGGTAGAAGTTATTACGGAAACGGCGATTGCATTGAGCACACCTGTGGTCAGTGGAAATGTTAGTTTTTATAATGAAACCGAAGGAAAAGGAATCATCAACACTCCGGCAATTGGTCTGGTAGGTTTAAGAAAAAATGTAAACAATGTGCCTCTTGATACTTGGAAGACAGCGAATTCCCAAGTTTACCTGCTGGAAGTTTTTGATTTTAATTTCGATCAGCTTTTTGGTTTAGTTCATCAAAATTCAGATCATCCGAAAATCATCAAGATGATTGAAGAGAAGATGCCGTTAGAGTCCATTGCAAAACTACAGGACCTATTGATCAAGTTCAGCGAGAGCGTTTTATCCAGTCAAGTAGTGGGCTTAAATGGATTATTCGGAGAACTGTTGAAAATGAGTTTTGCTGAATTTAAATTCAAGGCGCTGGTGGAAACTGATGAATTACACAGATTTAATAAACCTACTTTCTATCAGTTCTTGTTTGAGGTAGATTCTGGGCAGAAAACCTGGGCGTCTGGATTTGAAAGCGAATTAAAATTTTTAGGTGTTCCTTTTAAGTTATTGGAAATCGGGACAACTCAGGGCAAATCTTTTCAGTTGGAGCCAGGTTTAGAAAAAAGTTTTGAAAAATTAAAAACGAATTATGAAACTTCATTTATAAAAACGGTAGAATGTTTCACTTAAACATAAACTAACCCAAGGTTAGATAACATAAACTAACCCAAGGTTAGATAATGCAAACAAACCTTAGGTTAGATCAGAATAGGGGGTTTTGAATGAGTGGATTTAAGGATGAGTGCGGCGTTATAGGCATTTGGAATCATGAAGATGCTTCACGTTTGGCTTACCTAGGTCTGTACGCTATGCAACACCGCGGACAAGAGTCGGCGGGGATTGTTTCTTATGATCATAAAACTTTATTACAACATAAGGGTTTGGGATTGGTCGGAGATGTTTTCAGCGAAAGCACTTTGAATTATCTCAAAGGAAATGTAGCCATCGGCCATGTTCGATACTCAACGACAGGGCAAAATCTATTGGCGAATGCCCAGCCACTGACGGCCGAGTTATATAACAATTTTATTTCAGTTGCTCATAATGGGAATATCGTAAACGCAGCTTTAATTCGAAAAAATTTACAAAAGTCTGGGGCGATTTTTCAAGGGTCTAATGATACTGAATGTGTACTTCACTTGATGTCTAAAGATCAAAACTCTGATTTCGTTCGTAGTTTGCAAGAAAATCTTTCGCAGTTAGAGGGTGCATTTAGTTTTGTAATTTTAAATTCAGAAGCCATGTATGCCGTACGTGATAATTACGGATTTAGACCTTTGGTCCTAGGTCAAAAAGTCAACGACGCCGGTCATGCCTCTTATGTGGTAGCTAGTGAAACTTGCGCTTTCGATTTGATTGGCGCAAAATTTATTCGCGAAATCAAACCTGGGGAAATTTGCAAAATCAGTAAAGCCGGTTTGGAAACTTTTTCTCTAAGTTCAGAGAAAAAGGTTTTGGCCCAATGTGTGTTTGAACATGTTTACTTTTCTAGACCTGATTCCATTGTTTACGGGAAATCAGTGTATGAAACCCGCAAGAACTTTGGAAAGTGGTTAGCGACTGAAAATCAAGTAGAAGCAGATGTTGTGATTCCGGTTCCAGATAGTGGACTTCCTTCAGCAATTGGATTTAGTAATCAAAGCAAAATTCCTTTTGAATTGGGAATTATTCGTAATCAATATGTCGGCCGAACGTTTATCCAGCCGGTGCAGACCATTCGAAGTTTCGGTGTAAAAATTAAATTAAATCCGCAGCAGGCTATTATCAAAGATAAACGCGTTATCATCGTAGATGATAGTTTAGTCCGTGGCACTACCAGTAAAAAAATTATCGCCCTTGTTCGTCAAGCTGGCGCGAAAGAAGTGCATCTGCGGATCGCATCTCCACCAACGATCGGCCCGTGTTTTTATGGGGTCGATACTCCACAAAAAAGTCATTTAATCGCCGCGCAACATAATATTGATGAAATACGAAAATTTATTGAAGCCGATTCTTTAAGTTATTTAAGTCTAGATGGAATGTTTGCTTCACTAAATGAGACTTATGCGACTCAAAAAAGTTATTGTGCAGCTTGCTTTGATGGGAAATATCCTACACCCTTATTTGAATAGGGTGTGAATGAATAAGAAACCGGTTAAGAAAAGTACGGCATTTGACGGAGTCCATATTGTAGCTCCGGCTTCCTCATTATCTGATCAGGAAATGGGTTCTTTATCTAGCTGGGTTTCAAAGTCTATCAAACAATTTGAATACTTAATCGGGAATGTAAAAACGACGTTCCATTCCTCAGAAGACACGGATCGTTTTGAACAATTAAAAAAGGCCCTGACGTCGAAACGGAATTTCCTAGTTTGGTGTACACGCGGAGGATACGGCAGTATTCGACTGATTCCTCGGTTATTAAAATTGAAAAAGCCTCAGAATCACAAATGGTTATTGGGCTATAGTGATATTACTTCTTTGCATCTCTTTTTACATACTCAGTGGAACTGGAAAAGTATACATGGACCTTTGTTAGAAACGGTTTCAACGGGAAAAATTGATCCGTCCGATCTTATTTTGATGTATCAGGCTCTATCCGGTCGGGAAAAACATTTGAATTATGGGGAATTAAAACCAATAAACGAAAAAGCCCAAAAGGTAAAAAAACTTGAAGGCACAATGTTGGGCGGTAATCTGTTAACGTTTATGAGCCACGCCGGAACTAAAATTTGGCCGAAAAAGAAAAACATTTCCTATATTTTATTTTTTGAAGAAACCGGTGAACGTGGCTATCGAATCGATCGTTGGCTGGAACAACTTTCACAATCTGGATTACTAAAACAAACCAAAGCATTGTTATTCGCGGACTTTTTAGGCGGTGATGAGCGCGATGGGAAAAACTATGTCAGTTATGCGGTGGAACGATTTGCGGCCGAAAATCAAGTGGCTTGTTTTTCAGGTCTAAAATGTGGTCACGGACACAAACAACAATTACTATTTCAGGGTCATAAATATCAGTTAAACAAAAAGACCCAAGGGATTGAACTTAGTTGTGAAAATGCCATTGGATCAGAGCAGGAGTTATTTCAATGAAATTGACTCATTTCGAAGGACGACTATTTCAGCAATTAGAAAAGGCGATTTTTAACGTAACACCAGGAGTGCAGGTTCAAGTTTTCCAAAGTGGAAAAAAGGTTTGTGATATTTCTGTAGGCCAGACGTATTTTTATTATGATTATGCGAGTTTAACTAAAATTATTTTTTCAGTGCAAACGATGATCAAGGCTTTTGATGAGGGTCGATGGGAATTGCAAGATAAAGTAAAAAAGTATCTTTCTTGGTTTCCGCACGAGCAAACGAGGATTATAGATTTGATGAATCATTCTTCAGGTCTAGCCTGGTGGTATCCGGTGTATAAAGAGATTGATTTAAATCAGCCCCGAGAAGTACGCCGAGAGTTTTTAAAAAACTTTTTATCGAAAGCACCGTTAGAGAATAAAACCGATAAAAGCGTTTATTCCGATGTCGGGTATTTTGTTTTGGGATTTATTATTGAGGAACTTTATCAAAAAGATCTATTCTCGGTTTGGAATGGAATCAAAGATGAATTTTACGCCCGCAGTACTTTGGACTTTCATATTGATAATGTGCCCAAAAACAAAGTAAGTTTTTATGCGCCGACCGAAACCTGTCAATGGCGTCGAAAAGTAATGCAGGGTGAAGTGCATGATGAAAATACCTGGTCATTTGGAGGGCTCTCCACGCATTCAGGGCTGTTTTGGAAGTATTGATGATTTGGGTTGGTACGGACTGTATTTGCGAAGCCAATTGTTAGGTATTTCAAAAACCGTAATTAAACAAAAAACCGCAAAAATTTTTGCTACGAGATCGCGTCCGACCGGGCAGGGTGACTGGGCATTAGGATACATGATGCCAACACCGGGATCGGCAAGCTGCGGAAATTATTTTTCACCCATGTCGATCGGACACACGGGATTTACCGGAACTTCCTTATGGTATGATCCGACGCAAGATTTGATTGTAGCGATACTTAGCAATCGAGTTTTTTATGGACGCGAAAATAAAGAGTATTTAACTTTGCGGCCCCAAATTCATAATTGGGTCGTAGAAGGATTAAGAAGAAGTTAGGTCTTAGACGAAACGTTTAGTAAGGTTTATTATGGATTTAAAACAGGGCGCACACATACATTTAATGGGAATTTGCGGAACTGCGATGGCCAGCCTGGCGGGATTATTAAAAGACCGTGGGTTTAAAGTCAGTGGAAGTGATGCAAATCCTTACCCCCCGATGTCGACACAAATTGAGTCCTTGGGAATCGAAATAAAAACCGGCTATTCGGCAGGAAATCTTCATCCTAAACCTGATTTTGTTATTGTTGGAAATGTCATTTCGCGCGGAAATGTCGAAGCAGTAGAATTAGAAAAACTGGCTATACCATTTACCTCATTGCCAAAAGCGATGGGGGAATTCATCATCGCAAACCATGAATGTATTAATGTCAGTGGGACACACGGTAAAACGACAACCACTTCATTGATGTCTTGGTTACTGGATCAGTTGGGTGAAAAACCTGGATTTCTAATTGGTGGAATACCCAAAAACTTTTCCTATTCATTTCGTAACCCGGTAAAAAAATATTTTGTCATAGAAGGCGACGAATATGATACCGCCTACTTTGATAAGGCACCTAAGTTTACTCATTACAAACCTAGACACACGATTTTAACGAGTGTTGAATTTGATCATGCCGATATTTATAAAGATTTGGATGACGTAAAAAAAGCATTTGCAGAATTGATAAAACTAACTCCAGAAGACGGCACCCTGATTTACTGTGCGGATGAAAAAAATGTAGCGGATTTAGTGAAGCAATCGAAAACGCGAAAGGTTTTTGGGTACGGCTTAAAGTAGGGTGATTATCTGG
>JAYVAZ010000082.1:0-13980 GCA_043750675.1 Pseudobdellovibrionaceae bacterium
CATTAAACATGTTCAAAGGGTAATCAAAGAAAAGACTCAGGTGGAGTTGCAAACTGAGGTCGTCCGAATAGGTGATTTTATCGATCCGAAGGATCGTTAGTTAGCACTCCTTAAGGCCAGTATCTTAAAATCCCGACTTAGCAAGTCTCCGTTAATATCTTAACATAGTATTCATGTTGAAGAAGATTTTATTGCTGTTGTTGCGATTGACGTTGGTTTTTGTTTTTTCTGCCTGTTTGTGGTTATATGTTTTTTAACCATTTGGACCGTTCCGGTTTTTTTAATTTGAAAAAAATTGAATTAAATATCGTGGAAGAACAAGTCAGTGGCCCTTATTTGTATCCGCTACAAAAACAATTGGAAATCAATTTACAAAAATATCAAAATCACTCTTTGATCAAAATAGATTTTAACAAATTAGTTGCTGATGTTAGCTCTTTAAGTTGGATTGAATCGGTCACTTATTCTAGAGTTTGGCCGTCGGAACTAAAAATTGTTATTGTTCCGAAAGAAATTAAATTACTTTTTCAAAGTCGACAAAGATTATTACCGGTTGTTAAGACCGGAGAGGTTCTGCCTCCGATCGAAATGAAGCGCGCACCAAATGTAAGTATTCTGGTAGGTGACAGTTTTGAAGAATTGGAACTAAGAAAAAAAGCTTTGCAGTTTGTTTCTAAAATTCCAGAGAAGGGTGAGTTTTCTCGAGAGAAAATTTCCGAAATTCGTTACGATCACAAAGAAGGTTTTTGGACTTCGCTAGTAGAAAGCGGAATCAAAGTGAAAATGGGAGAAGAAGATTTCGCTTTGAAGTCGGCGCGTGTCTCCCAGGTGCTGCAATATCTAGAGCAGAACAACTTTAATGGTCGCGTCATTGATGCGAACTTATCTAAGAAAGTCCTTGTCAGGCTGCGTAAGGATCCATAACATTTAGATATAGGACTTTTGTCCTTCTCGTCGAAAGTACTTTGTCGGGTTGTATCTACTGCAGGATGCGGTTTAACTTCTTACGGATGAGCATATGAAAATAAATACACCTATTATTGCCGGGTTAGACATTGGCACTACTAAAGTCTCTTTGGCTGTTGCAACCATAAAAGAAGATCAATCCTTACAAATTGTAGGCATAGGTACGGCTCCGAATGTAGGAGTTAAACAGGGCATTGTGGTAAATATTGACGCTACTACCGAGGCGATTCGCCGGGCCCGTGAAGAAGCCGAATTAATGTCAGGCTACAGAGTTGAAGCGGTTTGGGTGGGTGTTTCTGGCAATCACATCAAATCTTTTGATTCCAAAGGCATGGTTGCCATTAAAAACAAAGATGGTGTGACTAAACAAGACGTGGAAAGAGTGATTGAGGCCGCAAAGGCAGTCGCTGTTCCGGCAGAACGAACTGTTTTACATGTGATCCCTCGTGATTACAAAGTTGATGGACAAGATGGCATTTTGGATCCTATCGGCATGTCAGGTGTACGTTTGGAAGCCAGTGTTCATATCGTGACTGGCAGTCAAATGGCGATTTCAAATAATTTAAAATGTATCGAAAGAGCTGGATTGCAAGTTAAGGGATTAGTTTTAGATCAATTGGCTTCATCTATCGCAGTATTAAGTGAAGATGAAAAATCTTTGGGTGTTTGTGTTGTAGATATGGGTGGTGGAACTTGTAATTCCATTTACTACATCAACGGCAGTGCCGCCTACACATCTTTGATTCCAGTTGGTGGCAGTCATTTTACTCATGACATTGCCGTGGGATTAAGAACTCCGCAAGCAGCCGCTGAAGAATTGAAGAAAAAATTTGGCTGTGCAATGTCTGGATTGATTGAAGCACAAGAGGCCATCGAAGTTGAAGGCGTTGGTGGACGCAAATCAAGAACTGTTTTACGAAAAGATTTAGCCGAAGTGATCGAACCACGAGCAGAAGAAGTTTTGCAGATGATTCATCAAGATATTCATCGCAGTGGATTGTTACCAATGTTAGGGTCAGGAGTGGTTCTAACTGGCGGTGGAAGTCAATTGGACGGCATGATTGAAATGGGTGAGTTTGTTTTAGATATTCCGGTAAGACGGGGTCTACCTGTGGGTATCGGTGGAATTAATGAAATAGTAAAATCGGCTTCACATGCAGCAGCAGTGGGCCTTTTAATGTATGGGTATAAAGAATTTAAGCAACAGCAACTGAATTTGGATCAGGATACTGATAACGTAAGTATCAGCGGTGTTGCTAAGAAATTTAAAAATATTTTAGACGATTTATTTTAATTTTTGGAGGAGTCATGTTTGAGTTAGAAGAAAATGTAAGCATAGGTGCTAACATTAAGGTTGTTGGTGTGGGCGGTGGCGGAAGCAATGCCGTTTCTACAATGATCGAAGAAAAGATGACAGGCGTTGAGTTCATAGTTGCGAACACAGATATTCAAGCTTTAAATGCAAATAAAGCTGATGGAAAAATCCAATTAGGTTCTGATCTAACTAAAGGTTTGGGCGCTGGTGCTAATCCTGATATTGGTCGGCGGGCCGCAATTGAATCCTATAATCAAATTGTTGAAAAGTTAGAAGGTTCTGACATGGTTTTTGTCACCGCAGGAATGGGTGGCGGGACCGGCACTGGTGGTGCTCCGATCGTAGCAAAAATTGCTCGCGAATTGGGTGCATTAACAATTGGTGTAGTAACTCGCCCGTTTGTTTTCGAAGGAAAACGTCGGGGTAAACATGCTGATGCGGGTTTGCAAGAGTTAAAAGAAAATGTTGATACCCTAATCGTAATTCCAAATCAAAAATTATTATCTATTTCGGGAGATAAAACTCCTTTATTAGAAACTTTCAAAAAAGCCGATGAAGTTTTACTTCAGGCTGTTAAAGGTATTTCTGATTTGATCAATATTCGCGGTCTAATCAATTTAGATTACGCAGATATTCGTACCGTTATGCAATCCAAAGGATTGGCATTGATGGGAACCGGAAGTGCCAAAGGTGAAAACCGTGCAATTGAAGCGGCTACTGCGGCGATTTCATCCCCTTTACTTGAGAATATTAAAATTGATGGCGCTACCGGCATTATCATTAATGTTACGGGTGGATCTGATTTAAGTCTTTACGAAGTTAACGAAGCTTCTACATTAATTACTGAGGCAGCTCATGAAGAAGCAGAAATTATCTTCGGTGCAGTTATCGATCCTAACTTGATTGATGAAATTCGCGTTACCGTAATTGCAACCGGCTTTTCAGACCCGGATAGAAAACTTCAAGCTCCTGATCATTCAAGAGTTCAGGAGTTTTTGAATACGCCAGCGCCAACTCAGTTTATCGCCACTCAAGGGGCGTCGTTTATCGCTCCTCAGGGAGCGTCTTTTACGACTCCGCAGGCTGCCGCAACTTCGATGCCTAATTTGGAATTACCGCCGATTCCGCAGGTATCACAAACGCCTTATCAGCAAGCGCCGTTTCAGCAAAGCTATCAACAACCTTTTACCCCGCAGGCTGCAGCTCCGATCGAAATGTCAGATATGATGATGCCGCTGAATACGCCGCCGCAAGCGCCGACTCAGCAACAACATCAACAACCGCAATATGCGCAAGCCCCAGTTCAGCAGCAACATCAGCAGCCGCAATATACTCAGGGGCCGGTTCAACAGCAGCAGTATCCGCAGTATACTCAAGCTCCGCAGTCTAATTTTTCGGCGTCAGCGCCTCAGCCTAATTTTTCGGCGTCAGCGCCTCAAATGCAGGACTCTATGTTAACGGCAAGAGACATGTTGGTGGCCAAAGCAAAGGCGTTCAAAGAAACTCAGGATCTAAGAAACAAACATCAAAATCCAGAGCAATTATCTATGAACATGGACAGCCAAGACTTTCAAACTTTAGAAGATGCTCGCAGAATGGCGCGTGAAGTATTAAGTTCACCATTCTCGGGGCAAAATCTAGAGGTTCCGGCTTTTATTCGCAAACGTCAGGGTTTAGAAGGTAATCAGGAAAAGTAGTGCTTAACGCATGGTTTGTTTCCGATATTCATTTGAAATCAATCAACGAGCGCAACAGTCACAAACTGTTGCGCTTTTTGCATTATCTAGAAAACCAAAAAGTAACTCATTTGTTTTTATTGGGTGATATTTTTGATCTTTGGTTAGGCAATTCAGAAATCTCACACGCGGAATTTGAACCTATCGTCAGTTCAATTATTCGTATCAAACAAAAGGGCGTCGACGTTAGATATTTTGAAGGTAATCATGATCTTCATTTACAGCAGTTTTGGCAGAACAAATTTTCTATTCCCGTTTATACCGAACATGAAAATTTTGATTTGGGTCACTGGAAGGTTCGCCTAGAACATGGGGATTTAATCAATCAACAGGATAAATCCTATTTGAAGTTGCGAAGTTTTTTACGTCATCCAAAAACCGAATCTGTTTTATTAAAAATTCCAGATCAGGTAGTGGCGCTGATTGGGCATACGGCCAGTCAATTAAGTCGTAAATTCAGTTCCGAGCGCCGTAAACAAGACGCAGATAAAATAGAAGGGATGATTCGATCCCATGCGATGGCTATGTGTCGCGAAGATGACTTTGACTATATAATTACCGGACACATGCACGTCCGCGATGAATATAGTTTTCAGCATAATGAAAAAAAGGTGACTTCAGTTAACCTGGGAAGTTGGTTTGAAGAAACAAAGGCTTTGAATTTGACTGATTCGGGTCATCGATTTGTGGATGTGGATTCTCTTTAATGGATCGTCTTCAGCGGTACTATTCTATTTCTCAAAAGATAAAGAAATTCTCTAACGCCGAAATTCAGAAACTGTTGCTTACAGCCAAACCTTTACATGTGGGAATTGATGGAAAAACTTTCGAATTATCTTTGGATTTTCAAAACATTTTTGTCAAAAAAATTCCTTTATCTGAACTGGAAATGCGCTCGGAGAATTGGTTATCCACGGCTAATTTGTATCAGCTGCCTTTGTTTTGCCAATATGGTTTAGGGGCGCCCGGATTTGGCTCTTGGCGTGAGCTTTTTTCCAATCAACAAACCACCCAGTGGATTCTGGAAAAAAGCAGCGAAAGCTTTTCGGCTTTGTATCACTGGTGCATTCTTCCCGCTGAAAATTCGGATTCGCCATCCAATGAAGAACTTGAAAAGACTGAAGCGCACATTGATTTTTGGGAAAACTCCGATTCGGTTCGTCGTCGTTATCAAGCCATTCAAAACCCACAGGGCGAAATTGTTTTATTTTCTGAATTTATTCCTGTTACGTTAATTGACTGGATCAAAACTCAACATTCTAATGCCGGTAGCTTTGAAATGGCTTTAGATTTTGTTGATCAGAAATTACTAAAAACAATCGAATTTATGCAAAGTCAAAATTTCCTGCATTTCGATGCGCATTTCGAAAACATTATGACCGATGGAAAAAATCTTTACTTCAATGACTTAGGCTTGTCCTTGTCTAAAAAGTTTTCTTTGCAAAAAGAAGAGGTGGATTTTTTTCAGGCCCATAAAAATTACGACTGTGCACGTTCTGCGGTGGGATTTATGCACGCGATTATCGTGTCGGCATGTGGCAGTGATAATTGGAAATTGAAATTACGAGAAGAAGTTCAATCCGAAAAATCATCCCTTTCTGAAAAGGTTAGATTTTATATCCAGAAGTATGGGCCTCTGGCGCTGCTCATGTTAGAATTTTCGGAAAAATTGAAAACGGAAAGTAAAACCACGCCATTCCCGCTGAATGAAGTAGAACGGCTTATAGATAAAAACAAGATTTATTAAAAATTGTATTGATAAGACAAGATGCCTTGGATTCCAGACAACGTCGTTTTCAAATCGCTGTTATTATACTCAAGTTCATCGTCGTTCGAAGGGGTTCCCAAGTTACCTTGTAAAGTACCGCTGGTTGAAGAGATGATATTTCTTTCTATCGGCAGATAGCGTAAGTTTCCTTCGATAACCATGCAATGCTCATCGGTAAAACAGAACTCGGCACCCAGGCCAGCCAAGGCGCCAAAAGTTCCGCCTGAAAAAGAAACATTAGCTTGTGGTTGATTGATATGGCCAGATAATTTTCCGTAGCCAATGCCTGTTTGTAAAAAGAAATGTATGAATCCGTTTTCCAGAGGATAAAGTTTTAACAATGGAAAAACAGTGAATCCTGTGAGGCCCATGTTGTAGCCACTACCATCTGTCGACTGTGTGAAATAAGAAGGACGAAATTGTAAGGCAAACATCGTTCCGCTAAATCGATATTGGTAATCTATAAAAATTTCTAAGGCAGAACCGAATTTATCGATGTTTACACTTTGTCCCGAATTAACCGCTGCAATGTGCGTATCCAAATCATCTTGTGAAGGTGTCGCCAAAATTAATCCACCACCCAGTGAATGTCCGCCGCCACCGCCCCGTGCGAATGCATTGTTAAGGCCCACAACAAATGCCGTAAGAAAAATGACTAAAGCGATGAGTTTATTCATATAAGAGCTCCTTGTTCTTCTATCATTTTTGCTGAAAAAAGGAGTGGGATCAACGTTCTATTGAATTTACGGACTATAGGTATGCCCCGAAATCGGTAAAAACTACTTCGCCTGGTCTAGGAGTTGTTCTGCATGCGCCAAACTAGTCTTGGTAATTTTTTCTCCAGATATAAGTCGGGCAATTTCGGTGACTCTTTCTTTTTTGTTCAGTTCCTGAACTTCCATAGTTATGGATTTATTTTTAGGAGACTTTTGAATGAAGAAATGAGAATCGCCAAAAATGGCCACTTGAGGTAAATGCGTAATACAAATTACCTGCTGACCTTTTGCTATCGATTTTAATTTTTTACCTACTTTTTCCGCAGTTGGTCCGGAAACACCGGTGTCGACTTCGTCAAAAAGATAAGTGCGAGGATATTGCGAGGTACCGATAACCCGTTTCAGGGATAGTAGAATTCGACTTAATTCGCCACCGCTTGCATATTTCGCCAAAGGTTTAGGACCATCTTTCACAGAGGACTGACTTAAAAATTCTACGTCAGAATTACCGGTTGAATTT
Source organism: Pseudobdellovibrionaceae bacterium (assembly GCA_043750675.1). Taxonomy (GTDB): domain Bacteria; phylum Bdellovibrionota; class Bdellovibrionia; order Bdellovibrionales; family Bdellovibrionaceae; genus JAYSSX01. Next base: position 7,022 of record JAYVAZ010000082.1, read on the forward strand.
AATGCCGGCAAGGCCTCGATACCAACGACAAATTTTACGCCCTTCATGTTTAAGTCACTTAATTCTTTATTGACTGAATTTTGTAACAGATCGGCACCTGAGGCTCTTTTTTTGTGCATGGCGGTCGCAATAACTAAAAGTTGTTTTTCAATTTGTGCGGTTTGAGCCTGCAATTGTTTGATACGAACTTCCGCATTTTCAATGTGTGAAATTTCGGTTTCAATATTTAACAGGGCTTTCAAGATATCATCGGTGTTTTGTCCAAATTTTTTCTGCAATTTACGAATAGCACTAAGGCGAGATTCTAATTTATCCAATCGAGTTGGATCAAACTGGTCAGAATCAAACATCTTCCTGAATTGATAAGAAAATTCCTGAATCAAAAATTTGGCCTGATTCAAATTAGCTATCTCTTTTTCCGCATTAACATCAAGTGTTTTAAAATCTTGGGCCTTCAGAAGAATTTTAGAAATACGATTTAATGCAGAATCATCATCCGCCACTAATGCCGAATCCATTTGATCTAAAAACGAATTCACTTTAGAAAAGTTCTTCATTTTTTTCAGCTCGGCTTCGATTTCTAGGTCCTCGCCCGGGGAAAGATCCAGATCAGCAATTTCTTTTTGTTGAAACTTCAGGTAATCCACTTTTTGCGCATTCGCGGAAGTGTTTTTTTCCAGATTTTCGATTTCTTCTTTGGTTTTTTTCAATTCGGAATACAACTTCAAATATTTTGCCCGCTCGTCGTTTAGGCCGCAATACTGATCAAGTAAATCCAAATGGTAACTTTTTGATAAAAGGTGCCGGCTGTCGTGTTGGCCCGTCAGTTCAATCAGCGGTGCCGAATTTCCGGCAATTTCAATTAATGGAGCGACCAAGTCCCTAAGATGATTTAACGTAGACAAAGTTCCGTTTAAATATACTTTTGATTTATCTTCAGAAATCACTCGTCGTACAACCAGAATGCCATCGTCAAAAGGAATATCCATTTGAGCTAATTTGTCTTTGATGTCGGTTCGATGATCTAGATCGAAAACACCTTCGATAGAAGCACTGGTTTCGCCTGTACGGATCGATTCACTAGATCCCTTAACTCCCATAAGTAACGACAAACTTTTCAGTAGAACCGATTTACCGGCGCCGGTTTCACCACTAAGGATATTTAACCCTTTTTTAAACTGGATGTGTAAATTGTCGATAATTGCGAAGTGGCTGACTTTAATCTCTAATAACATAAATTCTCCTGTATGTGGCTGCCTCACTGTGTTCGGCGAAGCTCAGCTATGTCTAGCACTTCGTGCTTTTCCGCACAGCGGTCTAGCTTCGCTTTTCTTAGCGGACGCAGCCGTGTCTGGCCCGCCCCTCGTTTCACTCGGCACTAGGCCTTTCGGCTGCGCCCTTAAGGCCGGTCGCCAAATTTCATTTTTTCTCTTAAAAGAGAAAAGAAGTTTAAATTCGGGTCACGAATCATTAAATGGTCGTGTGTGTATCTTTTGATGCGTATTTCATCATCTAAACCTATTTTATCAAACATCTGGCCATCAATAACTAGACGTGCTTCGGACTTGGTACTGGGACTCAATTTTTGTTTTTTATTTATCAACTTCAAATACAAGGAACGATGATCAGGAAAAATCAATGGGCGGCTGGTTAAACTATGCGGGGCAATTGCTGTCACCACAAAAGCTTTTACTTCCGGATGCATAATCGGTCCGCCCGCAGCCAAGTTGTAGGCAGTAGATCCCGTGGGACTGGAAATAATCAATCCATCGGCTTTGATCTCGTTAACAAAGTTTTTTTCCGTGCTTAAGGAAACGTTGATCAATTGGCTTCGCTGACCTCGTTCAAGAACGATATCATTCAAACATACTAATTCGCCCCGCAACTTGTTTTTGCGGTACACTTTAACTTCCAGCATGGCTCGCGGTTGTAGATACATTTCGCCATTTAAAGTTTTTTCTACCGCCTGCAAAGCTTCTTCAGCAATGGTAGTTGTTAGGAAACCTAAAGAACCTAAATTAATTCCTAAGGTAGGTATCTGTTCCCCGTCGATCATACGGACGGCGCGCAGGTAAGTGCCATCGCCCCCCAAAACAATCACTAAATTAATTTTGTTCATTCCCTTTTTTGTTTTCACCAGTTCGGTTCCAGGGATTAGTTTTTGCTCGAAGGCAGTGAAGACCTTATAGTTTTTTTTCTTTAAACTGCTAGCTAAATCTTTCGCCAGCTTTACCGCCGCCGGAGTTGCCAAACGATAAACAATGGCAATTTTGGCTTTTTCGGGGATGGACAGTTTTTGAAAAGACAGAGACTTTACTTTCATATATCTAATAGTCCATCTCGTTTTAACAGCGCATTCGGATCTGGTTCGCGCCCACGGAATTTTTTGTATAGTTCCATTGGATGTTCAGTTCCACCTTTACTAAGAACAAAATTTTTGAATTTAGTAGCCACTTCTTGATTAAATAATCCTTTTTCTTTGAAGTATTCAAAGGCATCGGCATCTAAAACTTCAGCCCACTTGTAACTGTAGTATCCGGCTGAATACCCGCCAGCAAAAATATGGGAAAACGAACAAGAACTGTTAGTCCCTTCGATTTTTGGCAAAATCCGAGTTTTAGAAACCGCGATACTTTCGAATTCGTCGACATTTCTGATTTGATCAATAGGCGTCGAATGCCAGTACATGTCTAAAAATCCAAATTGAAGTTGTCTTAGGCAAAACCAGCCACTTTGAAACAGGTTGGCGCGTTTGACCTTTTCGATTAGTTCCGCCGGGATCGGTTGGTTAGTTTCATAATGTTTAGCAAACAAATCTAAACTTTCTTTTTCCTTTACCCAGTTTTCCATAATCTGTGACGGAAGTTCCACAAAGTCCCAATAAACATTAGCGCCAGATAAAGAGCGATATTTACATTCGGAAAGCAGCCCGTGCAAAGCATGTCCGAATTCATGAAACAAAGTATGCACTTCATCATACGTAATCAACGAAGGCTTTTGTGGCGTCGGTTTAGTGAAGTTACAAACTATACTTACATGCGGTCGTTTTATTTGACCCTGCTGTAAACCTTGATCACGAACATTGGTCATCCAGGCGCCAGGTTTTTTTGTCGCACGCGGAAAAAAATCGGTGTAAAACAATCCGATGTATTTTTGCGTGGCGGCCTCGGTGACGCGGAAGACTTTAACGTCGGGATGGTACAAGGGGACATCACTGACTTGTTGAAACTCTAAACCATATAATTTTCGTGCGTGTTCAAAAACCCCAGCAACAACATTTTCTAATTTAAAATAAGGCCGCAGTTCTTCTTCGTTGAAACTATATTTCTTTTCTTTTAGTTTTTCAGAATAATAAGCGATGTCCCAAGGCAAAACTTCGGATTGGCCTTCCAATTCCTTTCGAAATTGTTTCAGCTCGTTTAAATCTTTGTCGGCCGCTTTTTTAGCAGGAACTAAAAGTTTTTCTAAAAACTGAAAAACGGTCTGTTCATTTTTAGCCATTCTTTCCGCTAACACAAATTCAGCGTGATTTTTGAATCCTAATAATTGGGCGCGTTCGGACTTCAGGCGAACAATTTTTAAAATGTTATCTTGATTGTCAAAGTCGTCGCTAAATGCCTTTGAAGAAAAAGCGGTCCATAGTTTTTTTCTCAACTCACGATTATTTGCGTACATCATAAAGGGCAGGAAACTAGGGCCCTGTAGGTTGAATAGCCACTTTCCGGTATGTTCTTTGGCTTCGGCTTCGTGCGCGGCGGCCTCGATAGCTGATTCCGGTAATCCAGCTAACTCGGTTTTATCTTTGATAATCATTTCAAATTTATTGGTGGCCTTCAAAACATTTTCCGAAAACTGCGGAGACAGAGTGGATAACTCCTGATCTATCTGACGTAATTTGGTTTTGCTTTGATCGTTTAGTAAAGCACCGTTGCGGCTGAAATTTTTAAAATAGTTTTCTAACAGCATTTTCTGTTCTTGATCTAGGTTTTCGATCTGTTGATTTTCGAAAACCGCTTTGATTTTGGTAAATAAAGTTTTATCCAAAGTAATATCACTAGAATAAGCGGCTAATTTTGGTGAAATTTCTTTTGCTAGCGCCTGATGCTCTTCGTTGGCTTCGGCACTAAACAAATTAAAATAGATTCCGGAAACTTGGTCCAACAGTTCGCTAGAGGTTTCCAAAGCTTCTATCACATTATTAAAATTTGGCGCTTCAGATGAATCTTTAATTTTCTGAACATTTTTTTTAGCTTCAGCAATCGCATAATCTAATGCCGGCTGATAATGTTCGGTTTTGATTTTATCAAAAGGAACAGCTTCATCAGGAGTGTGAAAGGTTTTGGCTTCGAAGGCTTTAATGAATGGATTCTGTGTAGGTGTTGTCATCCTAAGACTACAACACAACCGCTGACGGCTCTCAAGGCTTGCGCTTTGAATCACGCTTGGGAAAGCTTCACAAGGCTCCGTTAGCCAGTTAAGGTGCTTAACATAAAGCGGTATATTGCCCGCTGTTCGGGCAGTTCGCATAAAACAAAACGAGCCGATTTCTCAGCTCGTATAAAATCATATTTTGTTATTGCTCAATGCAGGTTAAAACCTTGAATTATCTAGGAATGCCACCGGCATTGTCCCATGAACCTGAAGAACCGGGTTTATACCAACCGCTGTTCCATGAAGAATAGCAATAGTAGCTGAATCCACCCCATTGATTTGGGTAATAACGACAGTTGTTACCGTTATTATTATTGTTTGGCCAATAGTTAGTGCCGTTATTGATAACGCCGCCATTGTTGTTTCCAGTGTTGGTTCCGTTCATACATACACCAATCGCTGTTCCGCCACCTGTCGCTACACAACTTCCGCCACCAAGGCTTGCGCAAGAGTTAGAAACTCTTAGGTCACAAGAATAGTAAGCAGAGTTGAAACCACAAGAGTTTGAACCACCATTGTAAACCATCGTATTGATATTTAATGTTTGACCATTAACTACTACAAACTGGTTTTGTTGGTATTGACCAATCGGCGCACAACCTAATCCATAACTGCTGTTATAAACTAAGATTGAACCCGAGGCACAGGCACAGCTGTTCGAGTTGTTATTATAAGCCAGCCAACCAGTTCCGTTTCCATTGTATACACCCGGATTACAAGAGTTACTTTGTAGGCCGTTAATATTACAAGGTTGTGGAGTTGTCGCGGTAGTACCGCCACCAGATGAGCCACCACTATCTTTTTTGTTACAAGCAGCTAGCGTAAGCGCGACTGCTATCATTGTGAAGAAGATCAATTTTTTCATATACGTTCCTTTTTATTAAAATAAATCGTTATCTAGTACTCCAAATTTTGTGCCACATTTTAAGCACTTAGCTGGAGGTTAAAAGTCAGTTTATTGCTCTTTGAGTCTCTTAGTGACCAAATTTGCGGTCCGTTCTTTACCTTTTTTCAAAGTGTGTTTAGTAATTAGTCGTTTTTGTAGAGAAGTAATCTTGTCAGTGATCACTGATTTGTTAGTCTCTTCGATCAACTTAATGATGTACATGTAGGTATCGATATTCGGCGAAGCGGAAATGAAAGTTTCAATCGAGTCCAAATAGTTTTGATAGTCCAAATCTTTGAAAAATGGCGATCGTGGCGAACTAAAAACAAACTGTCCCATTAGCATATCTGTGGAGGTTCCGCTAAGAACCGGGTTGGTAACACCGTGGCTTTTCATAATGTCATCATTACGGTGCAGGAAAAACCATGCAACCAAACCCACTTTCCAGTAGGTACGGATTTTTCCCAGTAAAGTATAGGCTTCCAGGCCTTCCCAAAGGCGTTCGCCTAACCATAGTCGATTCGACAAACCATTTTGGTATTCAGCGAGTTTATCTGAAATCACCGTTTCATTTTTTAGGCCGACTTGACCAAATAGAACATCACGGTAATGCATAAGTGCCGCATGCCGCTGTTGCATGGCCTTTTTTAGTTCAATTCGCTTGGCACCAGTCACACAAGTTAAGTAAGTAGGTGGTTTACCTGCAATTGTTAGAATTCCGCCTTCAGCATTGGATTGTACCATCTGCAAAACGAGAAGACTTAGTTGTGATAAAATTTCAATGCGGACCTGATGAAGGTAAGCCATTTGGAAATCATAGGTCATTCGAAAGGCGCGGACGCGATCGGCGGCTAGATTTATGTTAACATTTATCAGCTTGTCTATTCTTTGAAATTTGTGACAAGTGATGCTTTGGCTCTCAGAAAAATACTCCTGTGAATTTAGGTAAATGTCGCCAAAAGGGATAAATGCCTTTACGACTTTATTCAGATCTTTTTCGGGTTCGGTGCCCTCAGTTAAATTGTCAATTTCAGATTGAATTTGTAAATTTTGATCGGCATTCATCTGCAAAGTTTTTAGGGTCAGATCCGAAGTAATCGGTACAGCGTGCAGTGTTCTACCCATTAAAAAACTTAAAAAAAGTAGATTCAAAATAAAGAACCTAATTTTACTTCCCCGATTTTGCATAAGTGCCCCCGCGATAGCTCTATACATAACCTGTGCCTGGGAAAAAACAGCTTCTTGCGTGTTTCATTGAGTTTGGGAAAAAAACCATTGTCGCAAACTTAAACAGACCATGTGATTTTTTCAGGGATAATATAGACGTATTAAGGAAATAATTAATGTATTTAGTGCCAAATCTTAGGATTCAGTTGCATTCTGGCTGATCTCTGCGGAAAATTTAAACTAAGCATATGGTTAATTTTAAAATGGAGTTTAAAATGAATTCTGCAGTCAAAAAAATCTCTTTGGTAATTAGTGGTTTGATTTTTTCAGTGGGTTTGCTGGTACATGCGGCGCTACCGCCCCAGCCTCTGCAAAAAGTTTATACCGATGACAAATTATTAAAAAACGAGCGGGTTCGCGAGCGGCGTGAGTCCTCGTCCATGCTTGGATCCTAGAGTGATCGTGACCCGATGAT
>JAYVAZ010000083.1:0-5788 GCA_043750675.1 Pseudobdellovibrionaceae bacterium
TATACATTCCAACGCCAACTTCACCCTGTTTGAAAATAGGTTCACTAGGGCGGTAGCGGCGAACATTGACGATTTTTTCGACTAGTTTTAGTTCGCGCGGGTTCAAGTCGGAAAATAAAATATTATTCTTTAAGGCCATGTAAGTGGTGTGTTTACCAGCATCTTTAGAAAACAAGTTTTCCCACATGAAGTCAGCCATGATTTATTTTCCTGTTGTAATAAGTAAAGCCTTTAAAGGAATCCAGCCAGTCAATGCGCCGGGATAGGTCACTTGGGCCCATTCAGATTCCGTCTTTTCAACGATAACTTCATGTCCGCCAAAGAGGTCAAAAATAGTTGCACCATTTTCACCGTAAAAAGATTTCGCCGAAATTTTTTCTTCGACAATGGTGGCTCGGACTAAAAAAGAATCGTAAAGTTTAAATGCAGCTAATGAAACCGATCCGGCAAAAAACAAAAATAAAATCATCGCTACCCAGGGCTGCGGCGGCGTCATTTGTTCGGTTCTTAGGGCCTCTCTTCTTTTTGCAACATAAGAAATCAACAGCCAGCCGGTGGCTAATAGTAAAATTGCAGTAAGGAAAAAGATTTTATTTAAACTGATTTTTTCCAAAACGGCCGAGCGAATATTTTCAGAAAATAAAATTTCATGTGGAATTTCTTTAATATTTGCTTTGCTTAAAATAAATTTAAGGGCTTCTTGAGTAGTCAGTTGATCGGGGTCACGATTTAAACTTTTTCTTAACGTCCCAATCGCCCAATAAGTAGCGCCAGTCTGGAAATAGCTCATTCCAAGGTTTGTCAAAATCAAAGGATTATTTGGGTTCAGCTCATTCGCAGCAGTAAAGGCTTCAGCGGCCTTATCGTATTTCTTTTCTGAATAAAAACTTAAACCAGCCGTAAAAGCGTCGGAATCGGTAGAATAACTAACGGGAACACTTTGACTCTCAACAACAGGGGTAGCCGCTGGCGCTAAGTTAGGTTCGGTGCCGGCTGCAGGATCTGACTCGGCCAGACTTTGGAGAGAAAGAATAAGGGTAAAAACGGTTATAATTACTTTAGGTTTTATCATGCGTTTTTAAGTCTATGCAAACGCATTGATGATGTCCAGTGTAATTAGACCTGTCTTTTTGGTCCCGAGCTTGCGGTTTTTAAGAATGAAAAGTAAAATAGAATAGATTCTAAATAATCCAAATAATGACAAATATAGAAAGGCCTTTATGTCGCAACTGATTGGACGCCAAATTCACGAATCAAATAAAATTGAAAATTTAATGAACGACTTGGTTAAAGAAGTGACTGATTTAAATAAAACCATCACTGGACCTAAGGCTGCTCATCCCGAGCACGCTGAAAATGGAAAAAACTGGATCGATCGTACTGGCAAAGTACGTGGTAGGCCCTTGTATTATCCTTACGTGGGAACCGGCGCTGGAAATGGTCCTTTTGTGGAATTGGAAGACGGAAGTGTAAAACTAGATTTGATAAATGGAATTGGTATTCATTTAATGGGCCACGCTAATCCGCGGGTAATGAAGGCCGCTGTTAGGGGCGCTTTATGTGACATTGTTAATCAAGGAAATTTACAACCCAATCGTGAGTACACGATCTTGTTAGAAAAAATCACGGCTCTTGCCGCAAAAAGAAGTCGGCTAAAATATGGTTGGCTATCAACTTGTGGAACTATGGCCAATGAAAGTGCATTGAAAATCACACGGCAAAAACATTCTCCGGCCCGAATGGTTCTTAGTTTTAAAAATGCTTTTTCTGGTCGTTCAACGATGATGGCAGAATTGACTGATAACCCAGCCTACAAATCGGGTTTACCTGAATACCACGAAATTTTAAGACTTCCGTTTTATGATAAAAAAGATCCGCAAAGTGGCGAAAAAACTTTACGATTGATGAAGGAATTTGCGGCTAAACACGGAAAGAATATTTCTACTTTTTGTTTTGAGCCTATGTTGGGCGAAGGTGGTTACCAGGCCGCACCCCGGGAATTCTTCGTACCACTTTTGGAATTTTGTAAGACGCAAAAAATTTCAATTTGGGCAGATGAAGTTCAAACATTTTCTAGAACTGGAGAAATGTTTGCTTTTGAAACTTTGGATATTGGCCAATATATTGATCTTTGTACCATTGCAAAAACGGCACAAGTAGGCGTTACTCTGTACACCGAAGAATACAACCCGGCACCAGGACTAATTGCGGGAACATTTTCTGGATGTTCTGCTGCCTTAAGTTCAGGAATTGAAATTATCGATATGCTGCAAGAGGGTTTTTTAGGTCCGCAAGGCCGAATCATGCAAATTCACCGCAAATTTATTTCGGCACTGAATCAGTTAGACGAAACAACCTGTAAGGGAAAAGTTTCTGATGCAGGTGGAATGGGATTGATGATTGCGTTCACCCCATTTGATGGAAAAAAAGATCAAGTGGATTCTTTATTAAAAAGATTTTTAGCGAATGGTCTGATTGGATTCAATTGTGGAAAAGATCCTATTCGTATCCGTTTATTGGTTCCAGCAATTATAAAAGATGAAGAAATCGATTTGGCAATTAAGATTATTGAAAAATCTATTTTAGAGGGCGTTTAGTTTTTGGATTTTATTGAAAAGTGCCGCCAGTTTATTTCTATCGAAACTTCTCCAAGTCGTGGAAACTTGGAAGCGGCACTTTTTGTTAAGAGTCTTGCGGAAAATCTAGATTTAAGAGTCGATTTACAGTTAGAAAACTTCCAAAATCTTGAGCAGGCTAATATTATCATTCGACCTAAATCGGTAGGAACTGAAATTCCCGGATCCGAATTTATGTTTCAAAACCATTTAGATACAGCCGATAGCGGCCCGTATGGTTATTGGACAAAAACTGATCACAATCCTTTTGATGCACATATAATCGAGCAAAAAATTTATGGACTGGGTACTGCCGATGTTAAACTGGATTTTTTATGCAAACTAGAAGCGCTAACTAAATTTAAAGATAAAAAAAACTTTTCGTTGCCGCCAGTTTTAGTTGGAACCTTTGGTGAAGAAATAGGTATGCAGGGAACACTGAAGTTAATCCGAAAGAATCGCGTTCAGGCAAGAATGGCGCTGATTGGTGAACCCAGCGATCTGCAGTTAATGACAGAAGGTAAAGGTTTTGCCAGTGTGGAAATTTCCATTCCTTTTAGTGAAGCCGAACTAAAGTACAAGGAAGAACATAACCTACGCGAAAGTACCACTACGCAAAGCAAAATATTTAATGGTAAAGCCGCACATTCCTCGACTCCGCACTTAGGTGACAGTGCCATTAAAAAGATGTTTGAATATATGAAGCAGTTGCCGTCAGGCGTAGCGGTTATGGAGTTGGACGGGGGGATTAATTTTAACACGGTTGCTAGCCAGGCATTTTTAGAAATGGACTACATGACCGGAGCGCAATTCCCTATGTTGGACAAAATTAATAAAGTTTACAATGCGATCATAGATTTAGAACAAAATTTTTTACAGTATCAAGATTCTAAATTTACGCCTAGTCATCCGACTTTAAGTATTGGATTAATAAGGACCTCGGGAACTCATATTGAAATGGCCGGAAACTGCCGGATCCCACCAACGGTGACCCAAAAAATATACGAAGGTTGGATGAATCAGTTGAACCAGATTTGTTTAGCAATCGGAGCGCACTTTAAAATTAATGATTATAAACAACCTTACTGCACCGATGAAAATTCTGTTTTCGTAAAAGGTTGTGTACACGAATTAAAGGCCATGAATCTATTTAAGTCCTTGCAGACGCAATCTTCTACGAATGAAGCCAGTTTGTTTTCACGGGTTGGGATAGAGTGCATCTCTTTTGGTGCGGGCAAACGTGAAGGTAACATTCATACCCCCAATGAAAACGTGGCCATTGAAGATTTAAATAATTCGACAGTGTTTTATCAAAAAATAATCGAAAGGTTTTGCTTATGAGTTTTTTAGTCAGAGCCGTAAAACATGATGATGTGTCCCAATTGGTGGATTTGGCCAGACAGTTCACCTTGCTGAATTTGCCAGGAGATAAAAAAATTATTACTCAGAAGGTTGAAAGAAGTGTGGCTTCTTTTGCCGGGCAAAATGAAAAAATTAATTCTGAATACCTATTTGTGTTGGAAGACGTGGAAGAGCGCGTGATTGTGGGTAGTTCGCTGATAATGGCAAAACACGGTAATGATGATATTCCGCATAACTATTTTAAAATATTAAAAAGAGATCATTACAGTAACGATCTAGGTATCGGATTTATTCATCAGGTATTACGTTTTCAAATTGATACTGATGGACCCAGTGAAATTGGTGGACTGCTGATTGATAAAATGTACCGACGTCGACCAGAAAAATTAGGTAAACAAATTAGTTTATCGCGTTTTGTGTATATGGGTTTGAATCCAGACCGTTTTGAGGATCGCATTTTATGTGAATTGACTCCTCCACTTACTGATGAAGGTCGCAGCGAATTTTGGGAGGCCTTAGGCAGAAGATTTACCGGTCTTCCTTATCAAGAAGCCGATATGTTGTCGCAAAGTCATAAAGAGTTTATTACTTCGTTATTTCCCACCGAAGATATTTATATGTGTCTGTTAGATTCTAAGGCTCGTTTGGTATTAGGGCGAGTGGGAGAGGTGACTAAACCGGCACAGCACCTTTTAGAAAGTATTGGATTTGAATATTTAGAAGAGGTAGATCCTTTTGATGGTGGTCCACATTTCGGAGCTAAAACTAAAGACATCTTACCGATTAAAGAAGGTCGTCAGTTAAGAGTAACGGAATTCAAAGACGCGACCTATAAGGAACAAGGTCTTTTGGGAACGACAGAAAACGAATTTAAGGCCTGTTTGGTTAATTACGATCTACGCGGAGATGAAATTGCAATTCCGCCAAAATCAAGAATGCTATTGGGACTAGAAAACGAACAAGATGTTTTTTTAGCGCCATTTAATTATGGCAAAGGGAAAGTGTTATGAACTATCGTGGAGATTTTATTAATGGGAAATTTATTCCTGTTGAAAGCAAAGATGGAGAATTTAAAAATACCAGTCCTGGGGATTTAAACGAATTAATTATGACGGTACCGTATTCATTTAAACATATTGAACCAGCGGTGGAAGCAGCAAAAAAGGCGTTTTTGCCCTGGGCCCGATTAAGTTTCGACGAAAGAAAAGTTTATTTATTAAAATTAAAAGAAGTTTTTGATCAGAATAAAACTCAGTGGGCTGAGGTTATTTCCAGAGACACCGGCAAACCCACTTGGGAAGCTTTAACTGAGGCGACGGCACTATCAAGCAAGATTGATATAACAATCAACTATTCTGTAAAGTTAATCCAAGAAGAGCGTATCCCAAACGCATTACCATCGGTTGATGGAATGATCCGGTATAAACCCCGCGGTGTAATGGCGGTATTGGGACCTTTCAATTTTCCCGCACATCTTCCCAATGGACATATCATTCCCGCGTTAGCTTCGGGAAATACTGTTGTGTTTAAACCGTCAGAACAAACCCCCAGCGTTGCGCAATTCATGGCTGAATGTTACGAAAAAGCCGGTTTTCCACCGGGCGTGTTTAATATGGTACAGGGTGAAGGTGAAACGGGTCGTAAATTAGTGATTCACGAATCTATCGATGGAGTTTTATTTACCGGATCCTATGAGGTCGGTTTAAAAATCTAAAGCCGAAACTATGAATCACTATTGGAAAATTTTGGCTTTGGAAATGGGTGGAAAAAATGCCACGGTTGTCTGGGACGATACCGATATGGACAAGGCC
>JAYVAZ010000084.1:0-1588 GCA_043750675.1 Pseudobdellovibrionaceae bacterium
ACAGATAACTTATCAACGATTTGTCTGCGAAAATCGAGATCCTCAAATTCAATAATGTTTTTAAAGTCCTTAACGAAATCAGTATAATTTACTTTTATACGATCCTCGGAAAATAAAACAGATTCTAGGATAGAAAAATTAACTTGTTTGGCCTGGAGTTTTAAATAATTAATCCACTCGTTAACTCTAGTCAGCAAAGACATCCTGCCAACTAAATCCTTTTGTATGGGAATTCCTTCCGCTGCAAGATAAGTTTGCAAAATCGGCCAATAGCTTTCGACCTTGTTACTAATAACCGCTATTTCGTGGGGTTTATAGCCCGCCTCCAACCATACCCTAATGTCATAGACCGTTTGTTTTACTTCGGCTAAATTATTGTAGAATTTCTTATTAACATATTTCTTTTCAGTTGGCTTTTCTTCCACCTTTTCAGTCAAAACTTTTTCCAGATTTTTTTGCGGATCTAACAGACTGTAAGCGGCCAATAAATTTCGGTACTGTTTAATCATCGGAAACCGAGGCATCAAAACGGCAATTTGATTAAATCTTGAAATTCGCTGAAAAATCTCGGCTTCGGTTTTAGATAGATCGCTACCCAAATCCAAAGTTAAATTCATTTGCAGATCTTTTTCCTGTGCGAAGTGATTTAATAAGAATCCATCGATCGAATTTTTTGGTAGCAACCGAACATTAAGCAATTCGTTAAATACAAATTGTGCCAACAATAGCGACTTCCACCAAAATGGAAAATGTTCCGAATCAGGGAAGTCAGATAAAAGAGATTCTTTAATTGAACTGACGGCCTCCGGATGTGTTAGCAAAACCGACCATTGCTCGAATTGATCGTAAATACGATTTTCCAATCCCACCTGATAGGTCAGTTGAAATAACTCCAACGCTTTATTTTGCAAAACTTCTTTAATCAGGATCAGCGCATATTCTTTATCAACAACTTCCAGAAAAGGCTGCGCCATCTTTAATAACTTCAACCACAATTCAGAAACCCGAATGATATCATGATCGTCAAAATATCCTTTTTTATTTAAAATAATGTTTTGAATTTCGAGTTTACTTTTTAAATCAGAAACGACAATGCAAGACCGATTTTCTATCGCTTCATAGATTAATTTTGTTTTGTATTCGGGTCTAGAAAAGTAAACAAACTGAATCATTTATGCGCCCTTAACGTTGTGGAATCACAATAACAGTGATTTAATCTTTGTAAACCCATTATGAGGTACGCCATGAATAAATTAAGCTGGTTCAAAAAAAATAAAAATATATTTAGCTGGGCCCTTTATGACTTTGGTAACTCTGCCTTTTCTACGACAGTTATGGCGGGATTTTTTCCCGTTTTTTTTAAGCAATATTGGAGTGAAAACAGCGATCCAACGCTGTCTACGGCAAGACTGGGCACCGCAATTACGATCGGAAGCATTTTAGTGGCTTTGATTTCACCTTTTTTAGGGGCGATCGCCGATCACCGCGGGGCCAAAAAGAAAATGTGTTTCCTTTTTATGTTTTTCGGCACCGCAAGTTGCGCATGGATGGCATTTATCCCTGCCGGCGATTGGCTTTCAGCGGTTTT
>JAYVAZ010000085.1:0-2559 GCA_043750675.1 Pseudobdellovibrionaceae bacterium
TTCTGGCAAGGGCAATCGGGAATTTAATAGAAGCCCTTTGTAGTTCAAACTTCTACCCAATTTTTTCGCTAGCATTTTCGATTGGAAGGTGTGTTTAATTTTTACTCCAAAACCATTCAGTCTGGAGTTACTGTGATTCACTACCTGACCATTAAATTCATAGTTAACCCCATCGTATTCGAACCCAAACCAGACTAATTCATCATGTGCGGGAATAAAATCTGATAGGATAAAAACTCCACTTATCGAAAAGTTATCCATTATAGCTTCATATATCTTATCCTTAAATTTGAATCGAACTCCCGTAGACGTTTTGTAACGTGGACTAGATTCCCACCATCGTACTTTTGGGTCCCAATAGATGGTTCGAACGGAAGGAACCATAAAATAAACCACCACCAGAATATTGAAAATATAGATAATAACTAAGGAAGTTAAACTCATGGTCCCCGATCTCGTTACATAATTCATATAACTATTCAGGAATAATATAATCATACACATCAAGTAGGAAAACAGGCTCCATTTTTTGCACTGATAAATAAAATATCCCGCCAGAATTGGGAAAATAAAATGGATCCAATTATTCAATAAATAGGTTTTAGTCAGAGTTAATCTAAAATATTCGGCATAGGTGATATTGGACAGATACCCATTCAATATATGATTTCCAATGGGAGCAAAGACATGCACTAAAGCCAAGACAACTATAATCCACGGTCTTTGTTTCAATCACTATCCTTTGAAATCGAGCCGATGCAAGCAGCTATACGGCCATAATTCTGGCATAATCCTTACAATTTTACAGTATATTATGATATTAATTCAATTACTTAGCAGGTCAAGGTTAATACCTTGCTAATTTCGGCCTCCACCTTTAAACCATTCCCATGACAATAAATTTTAGTGATCTTCAATTATCCGAACCTATTCAAAAAGCAGTAAAAGAATTGGGATATTTAAATCCCACCCCCATTCAGGAAAAATCGATTCCCCATCTTTTGGAAGGTCGAGATCTTTTGGGCTGTGCACAGACCGGAACTGGAAAAACGGCAGCGTTTGCTTTGCCAATTTTAAATAAATTAAGTCAACTGCCAGTGGCACGAAAAAAGTATCACACCAAAGCATTAGTTCTTACTCCGACTCGTGAACTTGCGATTCAGATTCATGATAACTTCGTAGGCTACGGAAAATATTTGAATTTAAAGTCTGCAGTTATATTTGGCGGCGTTAGCCAGGGGCCACAAGTTCAACACTTAAGCAAAGGTGTTGATATTCTCATCGCAACACCAGGCCGACTTTTAGATTTAATTGACCAAAGATTTCTTTCATTATCTGACGTTGAAATTTTTGTTTTGGATGAAGCCGATCGAATGTTGGATATGGGTTTCTTACAAACGATCAAAGATATTATCCGAATGCTTCCACCGAAACGCCAAAATCTTTTTTTCTCGGCCACTATGCCAAAAGATATTACTCAGTTAGCGAATGGCTTACTTAAAGATCCAATCAAAGTCGAAGCAGCGACAAATTCTTCAACCGCTGACTTAATCGACCAAGCAGTAATGTATGTCGATAAAGACAAAAAGAAATCACTTCTTCGCCATTTGTTACAAGACAGAGATTTTAATAAAGTGATTGTTTTCACTAGAACAAAACATGGTGCTAACAAAGTAGTTGAGGTTTTAGAAAAAAATAAAATTTCTGCTGAGGCCATTCATAGTAATAAATCTCAAAACGCCAGACAGAGGTCTTTAGAGAATTTCCGAGCCGGTCGTTGTCGCGTTTTAGTTGCGACAGATATTGCTGCACGCGGAATTGATATTGACGATATTTCTCATGTTATCAATTACGAGGTTCCCAACATCGCCGAAAGTTACGTTCACCGGATCGGTCGTACCGCCCGCGCTGGAGCCAGCGGTATGGCTATTTCCTTTTGTGATGCCGAAGAAAAATCGTTTATTCGAGACATTGAAAAATTGATTGGTAAACCTATTCAGGTGGTTACTAATCATCCCTATCATTCTGAAACTATTGCCAAAGCCACTCTTATTTCCAGTGGCAAAGCAAAAGCATTGATCGAGTCATCGCAAAATCGTCGTCCTGGGTCTAGATTTCCAAGACGCGGAAAACCAAAATCAAAAAATTCAAGTCAGCGGTTTGCACAAAAGAACCACTAAACTTATAATCGGATATGGAAAAAGCTCTACTCGTTGCCGTACAAACACCTGACATAAATAGTGCTGATAATTTAGCTTCTTTGGCTGAATTATCACGCCTGGTTCATACTTTGGGATATCAAGTTGTAGGGCAGCTATCGCAAAAACAAAGTTCCACTAAAAAACCCCATGTTGTCGGCGAAGGTATGCTTCAGAAAATTGCTACTTGGACTGATGGTCCTGGCGTTGTGGGCCCTATGGTTGTTAAGAAAAAATCCAAGGCCGCCGAACGCTTCGGTAAAGAAAAAGAAGAAGCAGCAGAGGAAGAGTCTGATGATGAAGGCGAAACCGAAGAAGACGGTGAAGAAGAAGAATTAGAAACTCCAAAAGAACAGGCCCA
>JAYVAZ010000086.1:0-5428 GCA_043750675.1 Pseudobdellovibrionaceae bacterium
TCGAAGAAATTCTTCCTCTTAAATATCCACCCAAATTAGCAATTCGAGAATTCATCGGTAAACATACTGACTGACCTTGGAAGTTTGCATGTTCATAGAAGCAAGCTTGCGCATTGTTTGAGTAGGGATCGTTTGGATTCCCTGGGTAATTAGGTTGGTACGGATCATTTGGATTGTACGGTCCATAAGGATCTGGTTGGTTCGGTTGGTACGGATCATAGGGATTGTACGGGTTATTTGGCTGATATGGGTCATACGGATTGTATGGATTATTTGGTTGTCCCGGGTGGTGCGGTTGACCTGGGTGATACGGATCGTATGGGTTATGCGGTTGATTTGGCAATGGATCTGGATCATACGGATCTGGCTCATACGGGTTGTATGGTTGACCTGGATTAGTCACGATAGGATCATTCCATCCGCCACCATTGTGACCTGGATCGTTCCATCCGCCACCGCCATTATTACAACTGCGGCCTGTGTATCTAGAAAAACAACCTTGATCTTCAATTGTCCAAGCACCTGAAATGTACCAATCACTTGGTGTGCATCCACAGATACGTTGACGTTCACGTCCGTTTTCGCAAGAAATTTGACCCGTGTGGCCAGGACCACAGTCATTTAATGCGAAAGCTGGAAGCGACGTTAGAGCAAGCATAATGGTTAAAATTGCTGCTTTCATTTTAGTCTCCCCTTTAGTTTTTGTTCTTATGTAGTGTCATAATGAACTGTTTATGGTTTCCATTAAATAAATTTGCAATCTGGGCGCCAAAAAATTCGAGCCGGTTTGACACCTAGTCCATAGTACTTTGGTTAAAATACATTAAACTTTTCCGCATGTTGAAGAAAAAATTATTAGAAGGCGCGATTAAGAGACACCCAGATGGATTTGGCTTTTTCATTCCTAATCAAAAAGAAGAACCAGATGTATTTATACCCCGTGAAGAAATGAAAGGTGTAATGACAGGTGACAAGGCCATGGTCCAGGTATACCCGGAGCCAGGAGGACACCGTTTCCGTGGTGAAATTATGAAATTAACCGAAAGAGCGTTTCATCATTTAGCCGGAGTTTTTATTCCGAATGCAAAAGGTGGCGGACTATTAGTCGATGAAAGTAAATCTTGGGGCAGTGATGTTTATATAGATAGCGATAAAACTTTAAATGCTAAAAAAGGCGAACTTGTAAAAGTAAAAGTTCTTACCTATCCCTCGAAAAGCGAAAGTTTAACCGGCGAAGTGATCGAAGTTCTTGGTGATAATCAAGACCCGTTAAATGACATTAAGAAAGTTCTGATTGTCCAAAATATTCCTATCGAATTTTCAAAAGAAACTTTAGACCAAGCGAAAACCATTCCTAACGAGGTTAATCCTAAAGATTTTGCCCATCGTGTGGATTTAAGAAATAAAAATTTAATTACAATTGATGGTGCTACGGCTAAAGATTTCGATGATGCCATTTATGTTGAAAACAATTCGCAAGGATTTCGTCTGTGGGTAGCCATCGCTGATGTCAGTCATTATGTTCGTAACGGAACTCCTATTGATAATGATGCTTACGAACGCGGTACCAGCGTCTATTTTCCTAACTTTGTTGTGCCTATGTTACCTGAGGTATTATCGAACGGCCTATGTTCCTTAAATCCCCACGTTCCCCGATTATGTTTAGTTGCCGAATTGCAATTTGATTTCGTCGGTGAATTAACCGAAAGTAGTTTTTACGAAGCGGTAATGGATAGTAAGGCTCGAGTCACCTATGGTGAGGCGCAGGAAATCATTGATCGACAGAATGAAAATTATACTGGCGACAATGGAAAGTTAGTCCATGTAAGGCAAGATATCTTACGCGCCGCTGATTTAGCAAAAATTTTGATGGCAAAACGTTTTAAAGAAGGATCGATGGAATTAGAAATTCCGGAAGTCCAACTGATGATTGATTCTACCGGTGAACCAGTAGACTTAGTTAAAACCGAACGATTATTTGCCCACAGATTAATTGAAGAAATGATGTTGGCGGCGAACGTAGCGGTCGCGAAATTTTTAACTGCCAGTGAAATACCGGCCATTTACCGTATCCATGAACCCCCGTTTGAAGATGCCATCGCTACTTTGGAAAGATATATGCATAATTTTGGCAGCGAACAAAATCTTCAGGGTGGAAAATTACAAAAGAAATTAACCAAAGCTTTAAAAGAATTCGAAGGCAAACCAGAAGCACAGATCTTAAACATTCTGACTTTACGTTCAATGAAACAGGCCAAATATAGTCCGGACAATGTGGGCCATTTTGGTTTGGGATTTGAAGACTACACTCATTTCACTTCCCCCATTCGACGTTACCCCGATTTGATCGTACATCGTTTATTGAAAAGTATTATTATGCCCAAAGCCGGGTATCGATTAATGAGCGAAGATGATTTAACAACGGCAGGTAATATGTTATCGGCCTGCGAGCAAAGATCAGTTAAGGCCGAACGGCTTTTAGTTTCCATTAAAAAAGCCCGATTTATTAAAAAGTTTGTTGGACAAGAAATGGATGGCATCATCAGCTCGGTTGCTAAGTTTGGTGTTTTTGTTTTATTGCGATCCTATGAAATCGATGGACTAGTGCGATTGGAAGCTTTGGGAAATGATTACTTTGAATATGATGAAGAAAATCTTGTTTTGGTTGGAAAACGTACCGGGAAAGAGTATCGAATCGGTGACTTGGTAAAAATCCAAGTAGTTAGCGCCAATGTAGATGATGGAAAAATTGACTTTATTTTAGCTGAAGACGAAAACCAAAAGTCTTCAGGAAAAGACCTTAGCAAATCTTATAAATCCAAAGGGAGAGGTGGCTCCGAAGGAGCCCGCAGAGGAAACTCCGAAGGAGCCCGCAGAGGCAGCTCCCAAGGCGGCCGCGAAAGCGGTGGCGGTGGTGGTCGAAGTCCACGTGGAGTTAGCGCCCGTGGAACACGAGGTGGTCGTCCAGACCGCGGCGCAAGTGCACGCGGGGGTCGTTCTGAAGGGGCACGCTCAGAAAACTCTGAAGGCGCGCGAAGAGGTGGCTCCGAAGGAGCCCGCAGAGGCAACTCCGAAGGCGCCCCCAGAGACGGTAAAACTTCTGGCGGCAAATCGGCGGCAGATAAAGGCACTAAAAATAAACCGCAAAAAAATTATTCCAATAAATTACAGTATTTAAAAGAACGTGAAGACGGCGATTCAAAAGCAAATCATTTTTCGCGCTTCCAAAAAAACCCTTCGGTGGCAAAGACTGAAAAGTCAGAATCCCGTGAACCAAGGGATCCGCGACAACCGCGACAACCGCGGGATTCAAGGGATCCTAGAGAACCAAGACAACCACGCGAACCGCGAGATTCGCGGCAGCCTCGGGACTCCAGAGATCCGCGAGAATCACGTAGGCCAGCCGGTGACCAGCCGACCAGCAAGGGCCGTGACTTTTGGTTGAAGCGTTTAGATGAAATGGCTTCCGGAGGACGCGGTGGAAGTAATTCATTGGAAAAACCAGGATCGTTCCAAAAAGAGTTCAATCCTTCACGCAATAAAGACAAATCAGAAAAAAAATTATCTGAAAAAAGCCCCTTTTCAAAGTTTGCTAAAAAGAAAACGAAGAAGAGGTAATTAGGTGTCTATTCTTTCGACGCGCCAACAGATCGGTAAAACTCTTAAAAACGCAAGTCGTTTGCGTACGATCGTTGGTGTATTTGCAAGACACGGATTTCATAATGTCCTAGAAAGAATTAAATTAGGACGTTTTCTGCTGGAAAGATTAAGTCACGAAGACAACGTCGACGTGCTTTCGATGCCAGTGCGAATTCGGCAAAGTTTTGAAGAATTAGGACCTACCTTTGTGAAGTTAGGTCAGTTATTGGCTACTCGTCCCGATTTAGTTCCTGAACCTTTCGTTATTGAATTTTCCAAACTACATGACCAGGTACAAAGCCTTCCCTTTTCCGTTGTCGAACAAGTTCTGATCGACGAACTGGGGGTTAACTATCGCGACAATTTCGAAAAGATTGAACAAACCTGCTTAGGTTCTGCCAGCATTGCACAGGCTCATAAAGCCTGGTTAAAAGATGGCAGAGAAGTGGTTTTAAAGATCCAACGTCCTGGCATTATCCAAACCATTAATGATGATTTGCATGTACTTTATTTCCTGGCTGAACTTTTGGAACAGTATATTCCTGAATCTAGAACCTTAAATCCTGTCGCGATTGTTGATGAATATTTTAAAACTTTAGAACTTGAAACTAATTTCGTTATTGAAGCGAATAATATTCGCCGCTTTATCGCCAACTTTCAAAATGATCCCCAAGTTAAGATTCCAGAAGTACATTTTAACTTAACAACCGAACGTGTTTTAACGATGGAATCATTGCAAGGTATTGCCTTAAGCCAAGACAGTGCTTTAAAAATGCCTGGAGTAAACTACAGTGAAGTTATCCGCGTGGGTTTGAAGACCTACATGAAAATGGTATTTTCTGATGGAATATTTCACGGCGATCTGCATGCCGGAAACTTTTTTGTTATGCCCAGTGGGCAAATTGGATTAATTGATTTTGGAGTTGTCGGCCGACTAAATAAAAAAACCCAAACTTCAATCGCTAATATGTTAGTTTCCTTGTCACAAGAAGACTACGATCGTTTTGCCTATGAATATGTCGATCTTGCACCATTTAATGAAAACACTAACGTCGATTTATTTGCCCGAGATCTTCGAAACCTAATTGCGCCTTATTATGGATTAACTTTAAAAAATGTTAATTTAGGAAAAATACTTTTATCTTCCTCTTCTATTGCAGCCAAACATCAAGTCAGTGTTCCCAGCGAATTAATGTTGTTTTTTAAATCTTTAGTTTCGATTGAAAGTATTGGACGAAGAATCCACCCCGATTTCGATTTTTTAAATTACGCCATCGAATTTGCTTCTGAACTGGTTAAACATCAATACAACCCTGATAAAATGATGTCGGAATTATTTACGCTAGCGCGCGAATCAAAAAGCCTTATTAATAGTCTCCCAAGACAAATGAATTTTCTGTTTCGTAAAATCAATTCTCCCGATCATGCTTTTAAGTTGCAATTAAATGAAATGCCGGACTTAAGAAAATCAATCGAGTTATCTTATAATTTGTTATTTTTAGGATTATTAATTGCGGGACTCCTCATTAGTTCGGCAGTTATTTACGTTCACGAATCAGCCAGTCAAACGGCAGGAATGCCAACGCTCAGTTTTGCGGCGCCTATGACCTGTCGAAGCGCACCACGGCTGCCGTCAGCTACGCCGGCATCAAGAACGGCGCGAACGCGACGTTCAACCTGTTCTCGGGCAACGCTGGTCTGGCCGCGGGCGAAGATCCCCGCTCCATCCACGTCACCCTGCAGCACCGGTACTAAGCATCAAATTTCCGGGCTTCGGCCCGGGTGCAGT